>JAGVHJ010000564.1 GCA_020056645.1 Desulfobacterales bacterium | reverse complement strand
GCGAAAATTTTAACCGCAGGAATACATAGAAGTATTTCGAGGATTAAAATTTGAGCCTGACGCAGAAATCGGGAAAAAAGAGGGTTTTCGTTCAGGCACGACTTAAATCACTCACCAAGCCCTATTCTACATGCGATTCCCCTGGATTGTGAATCGCAGGGCCTCTATTTTTCATAAATTCTGTAACTGTTCAGCAGGGCCTTGTTTTAGTGGCAAAAAACCAAGAAGCTCTCGAAAAATAGGGAACGAACAAAACGGGCTTTTCGCCATCTTGATGAATAGCTGCTGAATAGTTACTAAATTCTTTTGACAGCGGATCGGAAATAACCCTATTATTTGACTTTTTCGGATAGGGTCTTGAGGCGTATGTGACATCTTTTGTAAAAGGCGGTTAGTATCTATCATGAACAAATTCACCCTCACGGTTCTCGGAAATGACCGGCCCGGCATCATCGCGGCCATTTCCGCAAGCCTACTGAAACAATCGTGCAACATCGAAAATGTAAGCCAGACCATTCTTCAGTCCGAATTCGCTGGGATCTTCATCGTGTCGGCGCCGGAGGATCTATTTCTGGAAACCCTTTGGAAAATCCTTGAGGCGGATCTGTCTGGCATGGGACTCCATGTCCATGGTAAACCCCTCGCCCAGGAGACCCGGAAGGTGGCGCTGGAATCGGGGGAGCCCTTTGTGGTTATCACCATAGGACCTGACCGGAAGGGGCTGGTTGCGGAAATCGCTGGCGTTATCGCCGGATACGGGGTGAATATCCTGAACCTGAAAGCGGTGTTCAAGGGAGGAGATGACCCGGACAACAATATGATGGTCTATGAAATCGATGTCCCCAAACAGGTGGACCTCTGCTCCTTCCGGAGCGATTTGAAAGAAAAAGCGGGCCTCATGGGGCTCGATCTGACGATTCAACACCGGAAGATATTCGACACAACAAACCGGATTTGACGAATTCCTTTTTCCCTGGAGAACCCTATGTTTGACCATCAAGAAATCATCGCGACCCTTGAAATGCTTAAAAACGAGCACCTGGATGTCCGGACCGTCACCCTGGGCGTGAGCCTCTTTGACTGCATCAGCCACGATATCGGCCGGTTCAAGAAAAATGTTCAGGAAAAGCTCTTTAAACACGCGAGAAACCTGGTGACCGTCTGTGACGAAGTGGGAGAGAAGTATGGCATCAATGTGGTGAATAAACGCATCTCGGTCAGTCCGATTGCGGTGGCCGCCGCTCCCTTTTCGCCGGCCCAGATGGTCGAGGTGGCGCATATGCTCGACGAAACCGCCCTGGCCGTTAACGTCGATTTTATCGGGGGATTTTCGGCCCTGGTGGAAAAAGGGATCGCCAAGGGAGACCGGTCGCTTATTGATGCGCTTCCAGAGGCCCTATCCTTGACCAACCGGGTGTGCGCCTCCGTCAACGTGGCGTCGACCCATGCGGGCATCAACATGGATGCGATTATTTTAATGGCTGAGGCCATCAAGAAAACCGCCGGTCTCACCTCTGATCGGGATGGTATCGGATGCGCCAAACTCTGCGTTTTTTCCAATATCCCCCAGGATATTCCTTTCATGGCCGGAGCCTACCTGGGAACCGGAGAGCCCGACACGGTCATCAACGTGGGCGTGAGCGGCCCTGGTGTGGTGAAAAAAGACATAGACCGGGCCCTTTCCCAGGATCAGAAGATGGATTTGGGAAAGATCGCCGAATTAATCAAACGGACCGCCTGCCGGGTCACCCGCGTGGGAGAGCTGATCGGGCGCGAAGTGGCGGAAAAAATCGATGCGCCCTTCGGGGTCGTGGATCTCTCCCTTGCGCCCACCCCCACCGTGGGAGACAGCGTGGGAGAAATTTTTCAAAGCCTGGGGCTTCTTGCCATAGGCGTTCCGGGCTCCACCGCGGCCCTTGCCATGCTGAACGACGCCGTCAAGAAAGGCGGGGCTTTCGCCAGCTCCCATGTGGGGGGATTGAGCGGGGCCTTCATTCCCGTGAGCGAAGATCTTTTTATCGATGAGGCCGCCAAGAACGGTCATCTCACCATCGAAAAACTTGAAGCCATGACCGCAGTCTGTTCGGTGGGACTCGACATGGTGGCCATACCCGGCGACACCTCGGCTGACACCATCGCGGGCATCATCGCCGACGAGATGGCCATCGGCATGATCAACAACAAGACCACCGCCACCCGCCTCATTCCCGTTCCTGGGAAGAAACCGGGAGAGAGGGCCTTTTTTGGCGGCCTCCTGGGGGAGGCGACCATCATCGACGTTAGAAACCGGACCGGTGGGAATCCCTTTATCCGCCATGGCGGCAGAATTCCCGCTCCGATCAACAGCCTGAAGAATTAGAGGATGCCGAGATTTTTTGCTAGAAAATCAGCCATCTGTACCGATAATTTATCAAAGAGCTCTCCAACATAGGGATCGAAGTGGCCCATGGGCAGGTTCACAAGGGTGGCGTTCGGCATTTTGGCCGCCATCTTTTGGGGACCATCCGGTGGGAAAAGGGAATCCTTTTCCGCGCTGATGATCAGGGTGGGGCAGGTGACCTTGGGGGCTGAAACGATGGGCCGGTAGAGGCTTAAAGTAAAAACGATATCGGCCGGGCACCGGTTTATCTTTTCCCACTCTTTTTGTCCATCATCCCCCAGCAGTTTTTGTATGCCCGGCAAGGAGTCGGGCGTGCTCATCATGCCAAAGGGACCGCCCGGGGTGCTTGAAATCATGACATAGTGACGGCGATCTGTAAAAAAGGATAGAAGAAGGTCCAGAAGGCCATGATAAATCGATTTCAATGCAAAAAGGGGATCCTTCAGATAGCCCAGGGCGGTTGTTATCCCATCCGTAAAGGGCACCTGAGAAACGATTGCCCTGATCTGCTGATCTGCTGCGGCGACCGGAATGACATGCCCCCCGCTGAATGATGTCCCCCATAAGGCCATCTGCGACCCATCGACGATATCAAGGGTTCTGACATAAGCGATGGCCGCCTTCCAGTCCTCAATGTGCCGAGATGGGTTAATGTAGAACTTTGGTTCGCCTTCGCTGTCGTTAAAGCCGCGATAGTCGAAAACAAACACCGCCATGCCGCGTTTCGCGAATGTTTCGGCGTAAGCTGGCAGACGCATCCACCGTTGACCTCCAAAGCCATGGGCCATAACGACCACGGGCGGTTTGACGACCCCTTGAGGCATATAGAGCCACGCCCCGCAACTCTTTCCCTGGCTGATAAAACGATGATCAAGACGCGCTACCGAGTGAGAGTTCATGGCGTCAACCGTTGAGATCTCCTCCGCGGAGGCGATGGAAAACGAAAACGCCGCCAAAGTGAATAATGCCAATAAAATGAACCTGAACCGCTTCATATACCCCCCCTTTTTAAGGAAAACCATCATTAGGAATCGATGGTGAACAATTGATCGTTTTTTTTCAGATTCTCTATTTCAGGTTTTAAAATGGGTGTCAAGAATTAATGAGCCGTTTGATTTCTGGAGCGCCATTCGGTAGAGGAAGCATTGTTTCTTATGGCGTGTTTAGGGTGTTGACGCTTTGGAAAGCGACTGGTGTTCGGCTTCAAGAGTATTTTGCAGGTAACTATTCAGTATGGCCTTGTCTTGATGAATCGCTGCTGAATAGTTACTTTTGCAGTTGATACTATTCTTTGGCTTCGGCCCGGCTTTTCAGCACCGTCAGGGTCTCTCGCATCGCCTTGATGGCGCGGCTCTTTTCACCATTCTCCAGGTCCGCGGCATTGATCGCCGTAAAAAGAGCCTGGTTCAATGCCGGATCGATGATGACCACGGCATACCACAGGGTGTTGCTGCCATCATGAATCAGCGACCCAATTTGGACCTCCCAGCCCAGGGCATAGGTGGAATTCGGGAAAGGGGTGTGCAGTTTCCTAAAGCTCTCTTGGGTCAAGAGGCCGGGAAGGTCACTTCCCCGAGCGCCCGCAAGATGGGCGGAGAGATATTTTGCGATATCATTTAACGTGGTGTTGACTCTCCCGGCAGGCCCTAAAACGGGTGGATTGTCGGCGGAGGCGCTTTTGCTTGGATCAATGCCCTTCCATGCCGATCCCGACCATTGATGCCCCACCGGTTCGTTCAGGGTTCCCCCTGTATCGGGCGCTCCAAACCCAGTTTCATCCATCCGAAGCGGTAGAAATAGCTTTTGGGTCAAAAGCGTTTCGTAATCGAGCCCTGTCAAACGTTCCATCATGGCGGCGGCCACCACATACCCCGCGTTGCTATATGCATAGGAGCCTCTCGCTGATTCCGGCTCGATTTTCAGAATCGATTCGGAGAATGTCAAACGTTGGGAAATGATGGGGGAAGCCTCTGAAAAATAGGCCTCCCAATCCGGAAGTTTTTCCAGATTGTTTGTAATCCCTGCGGTGTGGGATAAGAGTTCGTCGACCCGGATGGTTTCGTATTCCGAACGGATTTTTCCAAGCCATTCGGGAAATACCTCTATAATAGTCGTATCAAATCCCATAACCGCTTCCTCGACAAGCACTGCGGCGAGCGTTGCGGTCATCGATTTCGTAATCGAGCCCAAATGCCAATGGTCATCTATTTCAACCGCTTTACCGCTACAGGCGCAGCGCACCCCGGAAACGGCCTTTTCGGCGATTTCACCCTTTTCGATGATTAGAGCCGCGATCGCCGGAACATTGCAGCTTTTCACGATATATTCGAGGTGGTCATCCAGGTTTCCGTCGCCGGTCACGCCGGTTTCGGGCCTGACCGCCTCTTGTTCATGATGATTGCCCCCATGGCACCCGAAAAAAAAGGCCGCTGTTATGATGAGGATCGCCAATCCGGGCGCACGCAATAACCGCGTATGTTTTTTTTTATCCATTTGTTTTGTCTCTCCTTTTCGTTGTAAACGGTTGCGGGCCGCGTGGAATTTTCGGCCTTGATCATCGTTTTAGCCGCTTATTATCGTTTCTCGTTACAAGGCTCTCTCTTGTAACGCATGGCATGAGGCTCCGCCTCATCAGCCCCGACGGCGGAGCCGTCATATTGAATTAACCAGAAGCCAACCAGGAGCGACGCTGAACTCATGGTTAAAAACGCCGGGTTATACTCGATCTTCAAGTTTTTAGGAAATTTGTTCAAATCCAAGGCGGAAAAAAATTTTGCCCGCAGGAATACATGAGGTATTTCGAGGATCAAAATTTTTTT
>JAGVHJ010000151.1 GCA_020056645.1 Desulfobacterales bacterium | reverse complement strand
TGTTTATAGAACCTTTTTTACCATGTTTGGCAACCTTTTCAAAAGGTTGGCTCCCGGCAGGGCCGTCAAGGCGAATCCTACATGCGATTCCCCTGAAAAACTTGATCTTGACAATTGGTTTTTTTTGTACTGAATAAGCCCAGATATGGGATGTCCATAGGATGAAAAAAAACAAACAAGCGAGAAATAGCGGTTTTTTTTGATATGAGTCTCTGTCAGCCATGTTCCCTTTGTCCCCGGGAGTGTAACGCCGATAAGCACGCCGGCCCGTCGGGCTATTGCCGGACCAGCGGGAGCATGAGTGTGGCCACGGTGTTTCCCCACCAGGGTGAAGAGCCGGTGATCTCCGGAAAAAACGGGATCTGTAATGTGTTTTTCCCCCATTGCAATCTCCAGTGCATCTATTGCCAGAACCATCAGATCAGCTGGAACCAGGTTCCGGAAATTCGTTTCATCACCACGACAGAAACGGTCATCGGCCAAATAGAGGCGCTTCTCGATAGGGGAATCACCCATGTGGGATTTGTCTCGCCCTCCCATGCCATCCGGCAGATGAAGGCGGTGATTGAGGGCTTGAAAGAGCGGGGGCGGCGGCCAATCTTTGTTTACAACAGCAACGGGTACGATAAGGTTGAGACCCTGAAATCCCTGGAAGGGGTGATCGATATTTATCTGCCGGACCTGAAATATATGGAGGGCGCGTTATCCCAGGCATACTCGGATGCCCCGGACTATCCGGATGCGGCAAAAAAGGCCTTGCGGGAGATGTATCGCCAAAAGGGATCCATGCTCCATTTGGACGAAAATGGGGTGGCCACGTCAGGCCTCATTATTCGGCACCTGATTCTTCCCAACCACATTGAAAACAGCATCGCATGTTTGAAATTTATTGCGGAAGAGCTATCGGCGTCGGTTCACCTCTCTCTCATGGGTCAGTATTACCCGCCCGAAGGATTGGATCACCCGCTTCTGAACCGGGTGATCACGGAAGCCGAATACCAGGCCGTGATGGCCGCCTTTGAGGATCTGGGGTTCTACAGGGGCTTTTTTCAGGAAATCCAAAGCGCCTATTGTTACAGGCCCGACTTTTCGAAGGCCCAATCCTTTGAATGAAGAGTTGGCGGGGGCGATCAGAATTTCGTTTTAAAATGGGCGGTGTGACATGTCTCGAAGTCAAATTGGGTATAGTGGTATTTTCGACCTTCTAAGAGATTTAGAAAATACCACTATACCCAATTTGACTTTGTTTTGGTTATTTTCAGTTCAGAATAGAGATACGCCTCCGGCGGCCCTTCCGGGAGACAACATCTTGAAAAGGTTGACAAATATTTTTTTGCCGTCTTTAGAAATAGGAATTGATGTCATCTGAGCAATCTGCAAGAGTCCGATGCTCAAGCCTATTTGTCCAGATTTTTAAAATCTGGCCGCAGGAGGCGTGAGGGAATGGTATTTCAACAATTTTTTTTCTAAAGCTTTTTCAACGCGAGGAATGTTCCCAGGCTGTTGCCCGATGCAAAGGCGAAGATATTCATAATCCCGGAATCGGAACTTCCGTTTAAGATCACGGTCAAAAGAACAAAATTAACGATCGTGATGATACCGCTTAAAATCGTCGCGCCGGCGATCTTTTTTTCGGAAATAAACCGGGTGTATTTGGTGACAAGCAGATCGAGAATCAATCCGGCGATAAATATCAAAATAATTTTAAGTAGCATAGGCCTATCCCCCTTCCTGGGGCCGGTCTGATCAAAGATGAGAACCGGCCCTTGTAACATGCCGAACTCCGGCAAATGGCGCTTCTGGCCTTTCCTGGCTCTCTCGGAACGATTCAGCCCGGTTACCGGAATATCGGATGACTTGAGACGTGATGAACGTGTTGCGAAATGGCTACGGACGGGAAGGGCGTGGTGGAAAATTAAAGATGAGTCAATGCCCCTTCGCATCATCCATAGCCGGTCTCTATGTTCTCCTCATCCATAGATGAATCTCCTTTTTTAAAGTTGTCATTATCTGATGGCTTTCATATTAATGAAAAATCGAATAAAAGTCCAGTAGATCTTTGATTATCAACTACTGATAGGTTATTATTTTTATAAAATCATATGAATTAGGCATTGAAATCGGCTTTTAACCATGAGGCCCGTATGGGACGTTCAGCACCGTCTCAATGCCGCCCACATCATGGTCACGTTTCATCGCTACCCCCATGGAATTTGAAATAACGCCTCAGAGATTTTTTTATTGACAGGCTTCTGCCACATTGTGGTATAAGATCATACCACGATGTGGTATATGGTGGAGCAGGAAAGGCGATCTCTTTGATTTGGTTCGTCTTTTTCAAGAAAATGACCATGACAGGATCGCGGCGACGTTCGCGAAAGGAGATCCCCTTGGAGAGGGAAGAGTTTACCGCCTTCAGGAAGAAACTGAATAAAACCCAATCCCAGATCGCCCAGCTTCTGGGGGTCTCCGTGAAAGCAGTCCACAGCTATGAGCAGGGGTGGCGTTCTGTCCCGGCCCATGTGGAAAAACAGATGCTGTTTCTCATCAGCAGGGCCACTCAGGGCGAAAACGTCATGAAACCCTGCTGGGAAATAAAAACATGCCCCGAGGAGATAAAAAATAG
Source organism: Desulfobacterales bacterium (assembly GCA_020056645.1). Lineage (GTDB taxonomy): Bacteria > Desulfobacterota > Desulfobacteria > Desulfobacterales > JAHIVH01 > JAHIVH01. Next base: position 1,814 of record JAGVHJ010000151.1, on the reverse strand, counting down.
CTGCCCGGCCTTCGAGTTTAACGCGGGTGAGCTCTGCTGGATGATCAGCGGAACCCTGTGCGAGGGGCATGCCCGGAAATCGTGGCAGGATAAGATGAAAATTTGCAGGGGTTGTGAGACATTGATTGCGGTTCTCGGTAAAAAAGGAGCGTGATGTGATGGAGAGAAAAAAAAGAGGCTTTGAGACGCGGGCCATCCATGGGAAGAGCCCCAAAGAGTCGTGGCTGGGCGCGACCCAACCGCCCATTTTTCAGAGTGCGGCCCACACGCATGAAACAGCGGAGAGTCTTTCTCTGGCCTTTGCCGGTAAATCCTCCGATCCGATCTACATGCGCCTTTCAAATCCCACCAATCAGGCCCTGGAAGAGAGGCTCGCCGATCTGGAAGAGGGGAAGGGGGCGATTGTCATGGCCTCGGGCATGGCCGCCATCTCGAACGCCTGCATGGCGCTTTTAAGAACCGGCGACGAGTTCGTCTCCGGAAACTCTCTTTTTATGTCCACCTATGTGCTCTTCTCGACCATATTTAAGAAGTACGGCATCACGGCGCGCTTCGCCGATCCCCTGGATTTGGCCGCCTTAAAAGCGTCGATCACCGAAAAAACACGGTTTGTCTATGTGGAGACCATCGGGAACCCCCGGATGGATGTGCCGGATCTGAAAGCGATCGCTTCCCTTGCCCACGAAAACGGGTTGCCTCTCCTCGTGGACAATACCCTGGCGACGCCCTTTCTCTGTCAACCCCTCACCCTGGGAGCCGATGTGGTGATCCACTCCACGACCAAGTATTTGAGCGGCCATGGAAACGCGCTGGGGGGCGCGGTGGTGGATGGCGGGACCTTCTCCTGGCCAGAGAGCCGTTTTCCCGATTTCAAACCCTTTATCGACCGGAAAGGGGATCTGGCCTATCTGGATAAGGTGTTCCGGGAGCACCACATCAATTTCGGGACGACTCTCTCGCCCTTTCATTCCTACCTAACCTTGATCGGCATCGACACCCTCTCTTTACGCATGGAGCGGCATCTTGAAAACGCCCTTGCAACCGCCCGGTTTTTAAAAACACGGCCTCAGGTCAAATGGGTCAACTATTCGGGACTCGACGATCACCCCTCCCATGAGACCGCGCTCAGGCAATTCGGAGGAAAGGGTTTCGGAGGCCTCATTACCTTTGGCCTTGAGAACAAGGAGGCCTGCTTCCGGTTCATCGATTCCCTGGAATTGATCCGTCATCTGGCGAACCTGGGGGATTGCAAGAGCCTCGTGATCCACCCCTATTCGACCCAGTACCTCTCCTTTGATGAGGCTCTCAAGGCGAAACTCGCCATTCTTCCCGAAATGATCCGCCTCTCCGTGGGGATCGAAGCCAAGGAGGATATTTTCGAAGATATTGAAAGGGGCCTTGCTGCGTCAGCGCCATGAGTGAATACACCTATCATGATAAAGAATCGGTTTCAGCCGGCATTGTTGAGAAGAAATTCTTCACCTTTTCCCAACCGCGCGATGAAATGGCCCTTGAGTGCGGCCTCACCCTGTCGCCCCTGACCCTTGCCTATGAAACCCTAGGGATGTTGAACGCCGATAAATCAAACGCCATCCTCGTGGCCCACGCGCTCACCGGCGACTCCCACATGGCGGGCCTTTATTCGGAATCAGACCCGAAACCCGGCTGGTGGGACATCATGATCGGCCCGGGAAAGGCCATCGATACGGAAAAATATTTCGTTATCTGCGCCAACATTTTAGGGAGCTGTATGGGATCGACCGGGCCCTCCTCCGTCAATCCCAAGACCGGGAGACCTTATGGCCTTGACTTTC
>JAGVHJ010000477.1 GCA_020056645.1 Desulfobacterales bacterium | reverse complement strand
TTGCACAATAGAGGGTGGCGCCGGATACGATCAAACGTTATTTTGGTATCAAAGTCATAAACGTCAGGCTTACATAAATTCTCATTAAATGAATATTTTAAAGCCTCCGAATTTACCCTCCGGGGGCCAGATTTTAAAAATCTGGACAAAAAGGGTTTTGGTTCCTGGTTACGAGGCTCTGCCTCGTAACGAGAAGCGACCCCACTCTCTTTTATTTTGCAATTATCTTCTCGGATACTTGCCGCCGCTCTTTTTGAAGATGACTATTGACACCAACGGAATGATTCATATAGCATAAAAAAAATTTGAATCCATTGACCCTTCGACAACAAGGCGACCGATGACAAAAACCGCTTCCCTTCTCATTCTTACCTTCCTCACCCTGACCGCCGTTGGACGCGCCACCGAACACTGCGAAACAGAAATTCACGGATTTATCACCCAGGGGTATCTGAAATCCGATCGACACGACTTTATCGCGGAAACTAGCGACGGCACCTTCCAGTTCAATGAAATGGGGTTGCATTTTAATAAAAAACTCATGCCGGGGCTTGATGCGAGCATTCAGTTTTTCGCCTATGACTTCGGCCCCATGGGGAACGACCAAATAACCATCAACCAGGCGTCTGTCACCGCATATTACAATAATTTTCTCACATTAAAGGCCGGCAAAACAAAAGTATGCTACGGATTTTATGGAGACGGCAGAGACATGGACATGCTCCGCGCCTTTGTTTTTCTGCCCCAGGGGGTCTATCCGGAAATCTACCGAGAAACCATCCAGTCCGCCAAAGGAATTGAATTTTATGGGAGCGGCTATCCCGAAATCATTGAAGCCCTGCCGCCGATCGGCGAGTTTTACTACCATTTTCAATACGGAGCCATGGATATTCCAAAGGATACCGGAATCAGCGAGGTTATCAGCGCGACCATGCACACCAAGGCCAAGGAGTCCTCCTCCAAGCCGGCGGGGAATATCGTTGTTGGATGGGAGGCGCCGTTTCCCGGCTTTCGCCTTCAGGGACAATGCGCGAAATTTAATTACCACATCTCTGGAACCACCTTTGGCGATAGTTTCTGGGAAACAAAAAAACAGGAGGCCATCGGATCCATATTAGCGGGGATCGATGAGGCATACAGGGATGAGCTCGCCCACCAGATAACCATCGCAAACATGCCGATCTTCTTTTCCGGAGAGCTTTTTCTGTTTATTTATGGCGCGGAGTTCACCTGGAACGACCTCACCCTTGCGGCGGAAGGAACGCTGGTTAAGCTTGAAATCGACGCCGATGTGAATTATATGGCCGCAGGCGCGCAGAACACCTACCCCTATCTCTTTAAAAACGACACCCTGGGTTACTACGCCATGGGGTCTTACCGGTTTTCCGACCTGATAAAAATGGGGATTTACTATTCGGTCTATTATCCCAACAAAGATGACCGGAGCATGAGCACCGGCATCAGTCTAGGCGCTCCCGACTATTTTGCATGGCAGAAGGATTCATGCATGGCGCTCCAGTTTGACCTGAATGACAACGCCATTTTCAAGATTGAGGGTCACTACATGGATGGCTGCGCCCAACTCGCTTACATGAAACCGTTAAAGGACTATTCCGAAACCCGCCGCTACTGGTATCTCTTCGCGGCTAAGTTGTCATTTAGTTTCTAGCTACAGGTATTTATTTATTGAACAGATGAGCACCGGAAATAACATAAGAAGATCATTAAAAGAAACATGAACCCCTATCATCCTATTCGTATAAAAGTCATCCTCATTCTTGCCGCAGCCGTTATCGGGTGTCCCCTGCAGGAATGGATATCGATATCGGCGGTGGCGGACGAAAATCCGGTCATCATCATCGCAAGCCCGGATGTTTTCGAATCGACCTTGTCACAAAAAGATATCCGGGACATTTTTCTCGGCAAGAAACGCAAGTGGACGGATGGGAAGGAGATCGTTCTCGCTGTCATGTATCAAACGGAAATCCACGAAAAATTCACGGAACAATATACCCGGAAGACATCCACCCAGTTCATGACCTACTGGAAGCATATGGTGTTTGTGGGTCAGGGCCGATTCCCCAAGTCCATTTCCACGGAAGAGGAGATGATCGACTTTGTGGAGAATGCAAGCGGCGTCATCGGTTATGTTTCCCATCTCCCCGCCGATGGAAAAAGAGTCAAACAGATCTCCCTGTCGGACTGAACCTGTCCGGCCTCTCTCCTTCATCCCTTCCAAGTGAAAACACATGGCCGGCGACCCCTATGAATGGGAGCCGTCAACTCATTATTGCTTGACGGGAAGAGGTCGAAGCTGGTACATTAAAGCCATAACCGGCACACAATCAAGATTTTTCATCACGTCAAGATAAATATTCGGAGGAGACATGGCAAAAAAGCAAAACAGTTCGTTTGAAAATCACATGATGGCGGTCCAGCAGGGTGAAAGAACGTTTGAAAACGCTTTTCAGGGCGTTTCGAGAATGATTCTCCAGAATGAGATCAACAAGGTCGTGGTAAATGGGAAAACCACCTACGACTTCAGCATCTTCAGGACAGGCAAGAAACATATCATCGGCATGTATGACGAACTCAACTCCTTTGTCTCCTTTGTGAAGGACGCCGCCGAGGGGGGCTCTTCCAAGGAGATGGCCTATGTCCTCGTGGGTGAGCCGGGTAACGGCAAAACCTTTTTTGTCGATTTCCTCTGCGCCAAATACCGGGAGTTTCTCTCGAAACAGGAAAACCGGAAATTCACCTTCAAATTTGTCAATATGGATAAACTGGGCACCTATGGAAGGCTCACCACCATCGAATCCCAGACCTATGAAGACCCCATGATCCTCGCCATGAACATCTTCGACGATCCTATCGAGACCAAAACCTATCTGGGAAAAACCATCGGGTTTTCGGATAAACGCATCGAGGATCTCTACGACAATTACCGGCCCCTGGGGGCCTGCACCGGCTATATGTGGAACGATATCCGTCGGTTCGCCGGCGGAGATATCCAGGAGATGTTCAAGTTCATCGAAATCGTGCCCGTTCCCCTGACCGAAAGCCTGGGAACGGTGACCGGCAAATACCCGGCCAAAGATAAAATCACCTCTTCGGCGGTCGATCTGCTTGGCGAAGAATCGATCCAGCGGCTCCTCCATATCACCGACACCAACAACCCCTACCGGTTTGATTTAAGGAGGGGGGCCCTTGCCCGGGTCGCGGGCGGTGGCATCCATTTCAGCGATGAAATTTACAAGAATAAAAAAGACCTAGTGCAGGTCTACCTGGGCGTGATTCAGAACCGGTCCATTGAGATCGACGGCTTCAAATGGCCCATCGACACCCTCATTATCGCGACCAGCAACAACTCCGAATTCAACCGTTTCCTCGCCGAAAAGGAAGAGGCCCCCATCGTCGACCGATGCCGGATCTGCTATGTGGCCCACAACACCAACTACAAGCTCCAGAAAGAATTGACCGCTTACACCATCGGAAGCGAAACCCGCACCACCCTGAACAAGGAAACGCTCCACCAAGACCCCAACCTCAACTATGCGGCCTCCATCGCCGTGACCCTCTCCCGTCTTCCGGTATCTGAAAAGCTGACCTCCATCGAAACCATGAAACTGGCCGCGGGCGAAGTAGCCGGCGAGAAGAGCATTAAAACCCTCTCCGAGGTGATCGACACCCTGAGTCAGGACCCGGACATCACCAAGCGTTTCGGCCAGAAGGGGTTGGGCCAGAGAAACCTTGGCCGCGCCATTCAGCTTCTCATCGAAAGTTCAGAGACCAACGAAGGGAACTGCATGTTCGCCTACGACATTTTCAAGGCCATCGAACGGATCATCCTTGATTATGTGACCGACGGAAACGACCGGGTGAAATTCCTCGCAGACCTGAAGACCGCCAAGGGGCTCTACCGGGAACGGATCATGACGGAAATGTTCAACGCTTACATGGATGAGCCCCTTGCAATAAAAAAAGACGTGATGAACTACGTGAACATGATCATCGGTATCGACGCCGAGAATCTCGGGCCTGACAAAATGTGGAAATATAAAGATCCCCAGACAGGGGAGCTCCGGGCCGTCAAGATCGACGAGCGCTATATCAAAAGCGTCGAAGAGAAACTGGGGCTCAAAACGGAAGAGCAGCGGGAATCCTTCAGAACTTCAATCCGGAAGATTTACGGGCAGAAGATATCGGTCAACCCGGACTATGATTTTATGGATAACCTGGAGCTCGTGAAAGCCGTGACCGACGTCCGGCTCAAGTCAGACATCGCGGGCGCGGGAAGCTTGATCGGCGCCCTTGCCAACCGGACCAACGAGGAGAACCAGAAGCTCTATGACCGTATGATAAAGACCATGCTGGAGAAGCTCCGTTACTGCACGACATGCGCGCAGAAAACCATCGAGTATTTCTGTACGCAAGAGGATGAGAAATAGGCCGGCTGACCGTTTTTAAACCTGTTCAGGCCAATGGTTTTTGTACAAAAACCGCTTAGGGCGGCCCTGCCTGAACATAACCCCTAATCGATTAAAAGCGCGGGCTGAATGAACCAAAAACTTAAAGCACTCTATGACGATCTGAAGGCAAGAGGCCTCTCGCCGGAGCAGGAGAAGCGCATTCTTGCCGAGCTGAACGATGAGAGCACCCATGAGCTTCCTCTCTTTTCTGAAAGGTCCGGTGACCCGAGGAAGCCTTCGGACGAGATTTACCAGGCAAACGACCTCGCCATGCTTCAGAACATGACCCTTGACCGCTTCCCCTATACCACCTGCCTCCAGTCCCTGGATGAGCTTCTTGAAAGGGATCTCTTGCGGGAGAAGGATGGATTCCCCAGGAAAATACGGGTGGGTCGGCTGGTCAAGCCCGTCAAAGGAGGCAAGGGAAAGGTCGTGGTGGTGCCGACAACGGTTGAAGAAAAGTTCATCCACGACAATTCATTCAACCCCCAGGATGAAGAAGAGTCCTCCGGCGGTTCTGGCGAAGGGGAGGAAGGAGAAATCATCGGCGAGCAGCCGGTAAGGCCCGAAGGAGGAGAGGGCGCAGGGCCGGGCCAGGGTGAAGGCGGCCCCCACGAGATGGAATCGAGCGCCTATGATCTCGGAAAAATCCTTACGGAAAAATTCGAGCTTCCCCATCTGAAAGACAAGGGAAAGAAACGATCTTTAACCCGGTACACCTACGACATGACCGACAAAAACCGGGGATTCGGCCAGGTGCTCGATAAAAAAGCGACCTTGAGGCAGATCGTCGAAACCAACATCGCCTTGGGAAACATCCCGGACGTCTACGACATCGACCCCATGAAATTCGTGATCTCCCCCAGGGATAAAATTTACCGGATTCTCTCCCGGGAAAAGGATTACGAGTCCCAGGCCATCGTCTTCTTCCTGAGGGACTACTCCGGATCCATGATCGGAAAGCCCACGGAGCTCATCGTCTCCCAACATGTTCTGGTCTACTCCTGGCTCTTATACCAATATGATAAACAGGTAGAGACACGCTTTATCCTCCACGACACCGAAGCCAAGGAGGTTCCCGATTTTTACACCTATTACAATTCAAAGGTGGCGGGCGGAACCAAGGTCTCTTCCGCATTCAAGCTGGTCAACGAGATCGTGGAAAAAGAAAATCTCGTAACAGACTATAATATTTACGTTTTTCATGGCACAGACGGCGACGACTGGGATACGGACGGCAAAGAGTCTATCCCTGAAATCAAAAAAATGCTTTTGTACGCAAACCGGATCGGCATCACCATCGCCGAACACGGCATGGGAAGAAGCGGAAACACCGAAGTGGAACGGTACATGGTCAAATCCAATCTTCTCAAGGAGAGACCCGAACAGATTCGACTCGATACGCTTCCCAAAGATGCTGACGAGCCGAGACTGATCGAAGGCATCAAAAAACTGATTTCATTTGAACGGGCCCGGGCGCCCCTTTCATGAACTTGCGCTGGGGGGTTTTTCTCAACTTTAACATAGAGGCCGGTCAATAAACCTATGGAACTGATCAATCAGCATACAAAAAAAATTATGGAAGGATGCAAGGAGAGGGCCAAGGATCAGGGGCTCTCCTTCAATGAGGAAACCCTCGAATATATCGTCACAAACCGCGACCTGATCGAACTCTCCCCCAAAGTCATGATCCCCACCCTCTACGATTACTGGGTGCATGATGTGGAGGTATTGAAGGAGAAAGGAAAATACGAACTCTATCCCGGAAATCCTTATGAAACGGTCATCAACACCCAGCCCGCCATTTCGTTTTATAACGACAACAATCCGGACTGGCTCAATGTGATGATCTTCTATCATGTGATCGGCCATATCGATTTTTTCCAGAACAATATCTTCTTCAAGCACACCTGGGACTATGATTTCACCGCCCGGGCACTCTCGGACAAAAGGCTCATCGCGAGACTCCGCTCTGAGAAAGGCCGTTTTCTGGATTACGTGATCGAATTCGCCAGAAGCATCGACAATATCGTGGGATATCACAATGAACTCTCCCTCCTCAACACACCCCACAAAACCAGAAAAGAGAAGCGCACCGACTACTACTTCGATGTCTTTCTTCAATCCGAGAAAAAGGTTTCCATCAGCCAATACATCAAGGAGATCGAAAAATACAACGATCTGAAGTCCCGGTTCCGGGATGCGGCTGAAGAGTCCTTTTTCGCTGAAATAGAAAAAAAACATCCTGAATTCGAACCCCTCTTCAATAAATATCTGGATAAAAAAACCGACCGGAAGAGCGATCTTCTCCAATATCTCAGTGATCATTCACCCTTTATCAACAAGGAGGAGAACTCCTGGATAAAACCGGTCCTCGAAGTGGTCCGGACAACCTCCATCTTTTTCCAGCCCCAGATCCGGACCAAAATCATGAACGAAGGATGGGCGAGTTACTGGCATGAGGCTCTCTTTCTGGCGGACGACCGGATCAAAGGCCATGAAGTGGACTACTCACGGATCAACGCGGGCGTTACGGCCATGCCAAGGGTGGGATTGAATCCATACGCCCTGGGAATGAGGATGTTCCATTATCTCGAAGAGATAGGAAACAAGGGAAAATACACTTACGATTTCCAAAAGATCAAAGACGCCAACGAACGGAAAACCTATGACGCCAAACAGGGGCAAGGCCGCGAATTTATTTTCAACATCCGGGAGAACTACTGCGACTTCACCTTCATCAACACCTTTCTCGATCAGGATTTCATGACCAAAAACGACCTCTTTGTGGTGGGAAAGCGTCTGAACAACGAGCGAATGGTCTATGAATATTATATTAAAAGTAAAAAAGCGGAAGATTACCGTCAAATGCTGATCGATCTCCTCTATCATCCGCCCTTTATCGAAATCGACGAGGCGCAAAGCAAAAATGGCGCTCTCTATCTCAATCATCGGTTTGAAGGAAAACCCCTGGTGACGGAGTATATCGCTAACACCATGATGGGAATCGAGTATCTCCTGGGGGCTCCCGTGCAGCTTGAAACCAGTGAAGTCACCATGACCCAGGCAGGGCAGACCGCGCCGTTCCTTTTGCCGGGCGTTCCCGTACCACCGCCACCTCAGCCGGATGAAGCCCAGGCAAGAACGATCAGCTGGCAGAGGGTGCTCTATACCATGGACAAAAAAAAACTTACAAAAAAGAAACTATAATATGGACCAAGACAATCCAACCGAAATCATTTCTAGCGCCATCCAGAATCTGGACATAAAGATCTCCGGCAAGGAACAGCTGGAGCTCTTTTCATTTGAAGATTTTTTAAAAGTACTTCTGGATAATCCACCGCAAACCTTCAGAAATATTTTCCAGGTCTTCTACGACATGTTTAGCGAGTATATCGAAAGCGGGGCCGAGGAGTATCCTGACGATCCGGAATCGATCAACTATATCAACTACAACTGTAAAAGACTCTTTGTAGAAGGCTCGGATAGCCCCTTTTTCGCGGACCGCATTTTCGCCAACCGGCTGGTCAATCGCATCGAGGCCTTGAGAAGGGGAGCCCAACAAAACAAGATCTTTATTTTCGAGGGTCCCCCGGGGTGCGGGAAAAGTACTTTTTTAAACAATCTCCTCATGCGGTTCGAGGAGTACTGCAATTCCGATAAAGGACTTCGCTACGAGGTGGTTTGGCGGTTGAACCGGAAGGTGCTGGGTAACTTCACAAACGATGTATCCTTTGTAAAGACTCTTGCCCATGTATTCGGCCATGCGAACGATGACGATCTCCCGAAATGCGACGACTACGTTAACGAACGGCGGGGATTCCGTGAAGACGAAGAATTTTCTCCTCTTTTCACGGAAGAGTACATCGAAATACCATGCCCCAGCCACGACCACCCCATCCTCATGATTCCAAAGCACATGCGAAGGGAGTTTTTCGACGATCTCTTCCTGAACGACCAGTTTAAGTGGAAACTCTTCACGGAAAAAGAGTACCAGTGGGTATTCAAGGATACCCCATGCACGATTTGCAGCTCCCTTTACCAGGCCTTAAATACGGCCCTGAAAAGCCCCAAAAAGGTTTATCAGATGCTCTATGCGCGTCCTTACCGCTTCAACCGGCGATTGGGAGAAGGCATCAGTGTCTTCAATCCGGGAGACAAACCGCTCCGTCAGCAGGTTCTCACAAACCCCATGCTCCAAAAACGGATCAACGAACTTTTAAAAAACAGCAACATCGTCAAATATATTTTCTCCCAGTACGCCAAGACAAACAACGGAGTTTACGCCCTGATGGACGTGAAGTCCCACAACGTTGAACGGTTGATAGACCTTCACAACATCATCAGCGAAGGACTGCATAAAGTCGAAGATGTGGAGGAGAACGTCAACTCTATCTTCTTGGCCCTCATGAATCCGGAAGACAAGAAAAACATTCAGGATTTTCAATCGTTTTCCGATCGGATTGCCTATATCAACATTCCTTACGTCCTGGATCTTCAGACGGAAGTGAATATT
>JAGVHJ010000581.1 GCA_020056645.1 Desulfobacterales bacterium | reverse complement strand
GGCGCTTCCTTTAGGGTTCTACTATCAGGCTGCCGGCGGAACCGCTCCCTTTAATATCGATGGTGGATTCGTGGATTCATTTACGGATGCAATTGACGTAAAGCCTCACGTTTTAAGAATCGGGAATACATATACCGCCGGTCTGCAATGGGTCTCACCCTGGAATCCATTTAACTTGAGCAGTTTTCGATTGGCTTCCAATTATTATATTACTAATGACATTGAAATAGACGGAACCTACCTGACGGAGAATTTTTTTCTTTACTACACGATAGAACAAATGGAAACCGTTACGGGTTCAATTGAAATTATATACAATGACCTTATTTTAGCTTCGGAATTTTCACGCATTTATACGGGCGGAAATGTGGCGTCTGACCTTAGCGTTGTTTACAAAATTTCCATGACCGGGCTCAGATATTACCTCTCAGCGAGTTACCGCTTTACCGGTTGGTTTCAGTTGGGTGCTTTCTGGTCTGTCAGCTATCTGGATGAGGATGACAAAAGCGGAGAAAAACGGGCGGAAGAGGGATTGGCGAGTGATAAACCCTCTGACGGTTATCAAAAAGATCTTTGTATTTCACTCCGTTTCGATATCAACGACAACTGGTTACTTAAACTGGAAACCCACATGATGAACGGGACTCATAATGTTTTGGGAGAACCCATTAACGATGAAAAAAGGTGGCTATTCAACGCTGTCAAACTTACCTATAGTTTCTGATGATTTCTTGTCGTGGCGATGGTGTCACATCTTGAATATTGATTAAAAGAGGTTGACAAGGCCATGCTATTCCGATATCCAGGGCTTCATGGGAAGAGCATGGAGAATAGAATATGACGGCGCGCTTTATCATGTGTTGTCCCGCGGAAATGAACGCAACAATATTTTCCGTGATGATGAGGATCGGCGAACGTTTTTAGATGCTATAGGCGAAATGGCGGGGCGTTTCTGTGTTGACCTCTTTGCCTATGTTTTAATGGACAACCACTATCATCTTCTGTTACGCACCAACCAAGCCAATCTTTCTAAAAGCATGCAATGGCTGGGGGTAACCTATACCCGGCGATTCAATAACCGGCATTGTCGCTCCGGCCATCTGTTCCAGGGAAGATTCAAAAGCATCATCGTTGAAAACGATGTGTATCTGATGCAGCTCTCCTGCTACATCCATCGCAATCCTTTAAGGGCCGGGATGGTTTCCCGGCTCTCCGATTATCCCTGGAGCAGTTATAAAATTTACGCCTATGGCGCAAAGGCCCCTGACTGGTTCTTGACCCAACCGATTTTATCGCAATTTACGGCCAAGGATAAACATAGGGCCTATCGGCTGAAAGCACAGAACTACGCGAAAGAGGAAAAAGCTCTGTGGGAAGATTTTCGACATGGTCTGATCATCGGAACAAATGAATTCGTCGATACAATTCGATTCAAATATATGCCGGATGCGTTTCATAAGGAGGTTCCTCTTCACCGTGCGTTGGCAAAAAGCAAAGATCCGGAGCAAGTATTGGGGAAAGCTTTAATCGATTTAAAGATCGATCTTGATTTTATCCGAAGTTCCAGAAGAATACCCAAGGCAATGAAGGCGGATCGTGATTTACTGGTTTATCTGCTGTGGCAAACATGCAGCCTGACGAATGAAGAAAACGGACGATTGTTCGGGATGACATATTCCGCAGTAAGCCGGGTCTTAAACTCAATGCGAACCAGGCTAAAGGAAGAGCCTTCGGTGTTTGAGAAATATGATAGAATTTACGCACAATTCAAGATGTTACACCATGGGCGGCCATCGGAGACTGATCTTCTCCATGGCCAAGAGGGATATCGCCTCCCGGTACGTGGGCTCCCTCCTGGGATTTATCTGGGCCTTTATCCATCCAGCCATCATGATTTTCGTCTTTTGGGTGGTTTTCAGCGTGGGGTTCAAGAGCAGGCCCATTCAGAATGTCCCCTTTGTGGTCTGGCTCACCGCCGGAATGGCCCCCTGGTTCATTTTCGCCGATATCATCACCGGGTCGGCGGGGGTGATCGTTTCAAACGCCCACCTGATAAAGAAGACCCTCTTCCCCTCCCAGATCCTTCCCCTGGTGCGCGTCGTATCGAGCATCCTGACCCATGGGGTCTTCCTCGCCGTTCTCCTCGTCCTGATTCTTTTTCAGGGAATGCCCGTGAGCCTCTATTATTTTCAGTTCGTCTATTACCTGATCGCCCTCTGTGTGCTGGCCTTGGGATTCAGCCTGATCCTCTCCGCCATGAACGTCTTTATCCGGGACGTCAACCAGGTGACAGCCGTTCTCGTCCAGATCGGCTTCTGGGCCACGCCGATTTTCTGGGACATTAAAATCATGCCTGAAAAGGTCCGGTTCTTTCTCAAGCTAAATCCCATGTTCTATATCATTCAGGGATACAGGGACTCGTTCATCGAGAACCGTCCCTTCTGGGATCACCCGCTCCTGACCCTTTACTTCTGGTCTTTTTCTCTTTTTTTTCTGGGAGTCGGCGTATTTGTGTTTCGAAAACTCAAACCCCATTTCGCCGATGCATTGTAGAAAGGGGCGGGCGTCATGACCACAGATACGGATACGGTGATCACCCTCTCTGATGTGACGAAAACCTACGCCTTTTACCGGTCGCCCAAGGACCGGCTCAAGGAGGTGTTCCATCCGTTTCAGAAAAAATACCATGAGCGGTTCCATGCCTTGAACCATGTCTCGTTTTCGATCCGGAAAGGGGAGACCGTGGGCCTCTTGGGCAGAAACGGAAGCGGAAAATCGACCCTTCTCCAGCTGGTCTGCGGCATCTCTCCCCCCTCCATCGGCAAGGTGGAGACCCGTGGCCGCATCTCGGCCCTCCTTGAGCTGGGGGCCGGATTCAATCCCGAATTCTCTGGCCGTGAAAATGTCTATATCAACGCGGCCATCATGGGATTGAGAGACGACGAGATAGACCGGCGCTTTGCCGATATTGTCTCGTTTTCCGAGATTGGAGCCTTCATCGACAAACCGGTAAAGACCTATTCGAGCGGCATGTATGTGCGGCTCGCCTTTTCCATCGCCATCAGTGTGAATCCCGATATCCTGATCATCGACGAGGCCCTCTCCGTGGGCGATCTTTTTTTTCAATCAAAATGTTACCGGAAGTTCAGAGAGTTCCAGGAGAAGGGGGTCACCATTCTCTTTGTCACCCACGACATGGACGCCATCACCCGGTATTGCCAAAGAGCCTTTCTGTTGGATCAGGGGGAGATCAGGGCCTCCGGTGATCCAAAATCGGTGATCGATGAGTATCATCGCCTGATCGTGGGTTTTGCCGGAACAAAAGATTCGGTCAAAGGAATTGAGGACGGCGAAGGGGTCGGCGGAGAGCCTCCATCGGAAAACCGGTATGGGGATGGCCGGGCTCTCATCACCCACGCGGGGATATACACCATGGACGGACGTCCTGCGCAACAGCTCGTTCATGGGGAGATCTATGATTTCAGGGCGAGGGTCTCTTTCAACGCCCACCTGACGAGTCCGGTGATCTCTTTCACCATCAAGGACCCCAAGGGGTTCAATATATCGGGAACCAACACCCTTTATAAAAATGTGGATACCGGCGAGGTCAGGGAGAAGGATGTGATCGAGGCGGTCTTCAGGCACCGAATGATCTTGAACCCAGGCGAATACCTTCTCTCCTTTGGATGCGCCGGATTTGAGAACAACGCCTATGTAGTTTACGACCGGCGGTTTGACCTGCTCTCTTTCCAGGTGGTCTCTTTCCGGCAGAGCGTGGGCGTTTTTGACTTGAATTCGGAGGTGACCCTTCACAGACCAGGGAGCTGACACACACCCGATTTTTCAATGAATCGGTTTTTACAATAGTAACCTCTTAAATTCAAAAGGGATTCCCCTTGACAAACCCGCCATTCCTCCATATAGGAAAGGCGTGCGATAATACGTGGAGATCGAGTAATAGGAAGGCTGGATCGCAATGGTGATTGCCGGTTATTTTCGCCATGCGGCTTATTTAAGGACGAAGAGACTTGTCGAGTAAAGATGTCATGCAGAAAATTTTGGTGTTTTTTCCCACATATAACGAAGCGGGGAATGTGGAACCCCTGATCCGGTCGATCTGGGAGTATCTTCCCAACGCCCATGTTCTTGTGGTGGATGACCACTCCCCCGATGGAACCGGAACGATCCTAAATGAACTGCGAGAGCGGTTCGACCGGCTGACCATCATTCACCGGGCCAGGAAGATGGGGATCGGGTCGGCCCACAAACTCTCCATGCAGTATGCCATAGCCCATGATTTTCAAATCCTCATCACCATGGATGCGGATTTTTCCCACCACCCCAAATATCTCCCCACCCTCATGGCGGCCCTTGAAAGGGCCGACTTCGTCACGGGATCGAGGTATATGCCGGGCGGCAAGTGCGATTACGGACTCTACCGGACATTCATCAGCCGTACCGCCAACATCGTCGCCAAGGCGGCCCTGGGGCTCAAACTTAAGGAAAACACGACGGTTTACCGGGGTTTTAGAGTCTCTTTGTTAAAAGAGATCGATCTGGATCAGATTAAATCGGAAGGTTACTCTTTCGCGGTGGAGTCCCTCTATCGGATTTCCAAGCATACGAATAAAATGGAAGAGTTTCCCATCCATTTTGAAAACCGGCGGGAAGGGAAATCCAAGATCTCAAAGGTAG
>JAGVHJ010000385.1 GCA_020056645.1 Desulfobacterales bacterium | reverse complement strand
GATGATTCGAAGCCGTTTTGCGCTAAAACGGGCAAACGGTTCGAGGCCTTTAGGACTTTCTTTTCGCCAGTTCAGCAAAAAGCCAAGAAGCTCCCGAAAAAAATAGGAAACGAACAAAACGGGCTTTTCGCCATCTTGATGAATCGCTGCTGAATAGTTACCTAATTAAATAAGGAAAAGAAATCATGAGAAAAATTCAACCCCCCCCAAAAACGCCGGTCATCCGGCAAGGCTCTTTATTATCAGCGGCATGATGTTTTTTTTTCTTAGCGGCTTTCTCCTTTTTTTTCCAGTGGCGGGATTTTCAAAAGATTATCTGAGTTTCAAGACCGAAGATGAGGAAAACAATATCGAGGTTTTCAAAAAGGCCAGCGCCTCTGTGGTCTATGTGACCAACAAGGCCTACCGGCGGGACATGTTCTCCTTTAATGTCTACGAAATACCCAGCGGGGCCGGCTCCGGATTCATCTGGGACAAGAGAGGAACCGTTGTGACCAATTTCCATGTGGTTCAGAACGCGGACCGGGTCACCATCACCCTTCATGATCAAACCGGATGGGACGCACAGGTGGTCGGGCTGGCCCCTGAAAAAGATATCGCCGTTCTCCGGATCGACGCCCCTTCGGCAAAGCTGGTTCCCCTGCCTCTGGGAGAGTCGGGAAGTCTCGAGGTGGGACGGAAGGTATTGGCCATCGGAAATCCCTTTGGTCTCGATACCACCCTCACGGTGGGCGTGGTGAGCGCCCTGGGCCGGGAGATCAATTCGGTGACCAATCGGGTGATCCATGACGTTATCCAGACCGACGCGGCCATCAATCCAGGTAATTCCGGTGGGCCGCTGTTAAACTCCTTGGGCCAGCTCATCGGCATTAATACGGCGATTTTCAGCCCCAGCGGGGCCAATGTGGGAATCGGATTCGCCATCCCGGTGGATACGGTGAAGAAGATCGTTCCCCAGTTGATCCGGTATGGAAAGGTGCTGCGTCCGGTCATTGGAATCGAGATGGTGCCGGACAATTTCGCCGCCAGATACAGGATCGAGGGGGTCATCGTGCTGAGGGCCACGGAGGGGCTCCCCGCGGAGAGGGCCGGTGTCAAGGGCATCCGTAGGGATTCCAGGGGGGATGTGGTTCTGGGGGATGTCATCGTCGCCATTGACGGAAAAAGAGTCACGAACAGCGACACTATGCTCTCCATTCTCGAAGAGTACCGGCCCGGAGATGTGATCAGCGTGACAACCGATTTCGGCGGAAACAAAAAAGAGTATCAAATCAGGCTCTCTTCCCCCTGAACAAAAAAAACGGGCATGATTTTTATTAAAACCATGCCCGTTTTGTGTCTTTTAATGAAACGCTTACTTCAGTTCGTGTCTGGAGAGTTTAAGAACGTTTCTTGCGATGATCAGGTGCTGAATCTGACCGGTGCCCTCGAAGATGTCGAGGATTTTAGAGTCTCTCATCCACTTTTCAGCAAGCTCGTCGGTTCCGAAACCCATGGGACCAAGGAGGTCGCAGGTCTTCTGGGTGATAAGCGTGCCAGCCCGGCCCGATTTGGCCTTTGACATGGAGGCTTCAACGGCGTTTGAAATTTTATTGTCGGCCATCCAGGCGGCTCTCCAGGTGAGCAGTCTCATGGCTTCCAGGTTGGCTTCCATCATGAGGCACTCTTTCTCCATGGCGCTAACGTTGTTCAGATTCTTTTCGTAATCGATTTTTGCTCCCTGCTCTTCCATCTTCTTTTTCAGAAGATCCACGGAGGCTCTGGCCACACCCACGGACATGGCGGCCACAAAGGGTCTGGTGTTGTCAAAGGTTTTCATGACCCCTTTGAACCCTTCGGTGGATTTGGTCTTGACTTCCGCGCTCCCGAGGAGGTTGTCTTTGGGGATACGGCAATCTTTTAAAACAAAGGTTCCGGTGTCAGAGGCGCGGATGCCCAGTTTATGCTCCAGTTTTTCCAGTTTGAAGCCGGGCCGGTCTTTTTCAACCACAAACGATTTGATTCCCGCCTTGCCTGCTGTTGGGTCAACTGTCGCCCAGACAACAACCTGCTCGCAACGATCCGCGCAGGTGACGAAGATTTTTTCCCCGTTCAACACATACTCATCGCCGTCCAAAATGGCCGTGGTCTGAATGGAGCCCGAATCCGAGCCGGAACTCGCCTCGGTAATGGCCATGGCGGTCCATTTCTTTCCGAACCGTTCATATTGTTCATCTGTGGCGACGGCGTCGATGGCGGCGTTTCCGAGTCCTGCTCCGGGAAGGGTCAGGAGAAATCCGCAGTCTCCCCAGCACATCTGCTCAACGGAGATGACGGTGGTCATGTTGGAACCGAATTCAACGGGCCCCTTGTCTTTCTTGTCGTCGTCGCCCGCGCCTTTTTTCTTTCTTCCACCCTTGGCGCCGCCTTTAAAAATATCCAGCTCCTTGGGGTAGACGTGTTCATTGATATCATATTGTCTCGATACCGGCCTGAAGATGCCTTCAGCAACACTTCGGAGTGAATTGCTCACATCGACTAATGGTTTGGGTAATTCTAAATTTATCATTCTATCCTCCTGGAATTCTCTTTCATTTTATTTCTTGCAAATAAAAATAGACTAAATGGTGGCGATGCCTTCAAGGGTGCTGATGCCACGGCCGTTTCTGTAATATCTTTCAACCGGATAGTCCCGAATGTATCCATGACCGCCCATGATCTGCACGCCATAGTCGGCCACATGCATGGTCTTGTCTCCGGTGTATATTTTTGCAAGATAGGCCTCCCGTTTGGCGTCTTTGCCGTTTTCAAGCCGTGAGGCCGCCTGCCAGGTGAGCAGTCTCATGGCGTCCACTTCATAGGCCATTTCAGCAACCATGAAGGCGACCGCTTGCCTATAGGCGATGGGCTCGCCGAACTGAACCCGCTCTTTCGCGTATTCACGGGCATAGTCGTAAGAGGCTCTTGCAACGCCGGTTCCGATGGCGGAAATAGCGACGCGGGATTTCTGAAGGAAGCGGGCGAAATTGCAGCCTTCGTCGCCGCCCAGGCGGTCATCTTTGGATACTTCGCAATTTTCCAGGGTGATTTTGTTGGACTCCAGGGCGTAGAGGCCGATGTTTCTTTCACGTTCCCCGACTTTAAGGCCTGGGTTGTCTCCGCTGACGATGAAGAGATTGGGCGCGCCATCAAGGCTGGCGGCAACCAGCATGTGTTTGGATTTCCCGGCAAGGGGAACCATGCATTTGACGCCGTTCAACACATAGCCGTTGTTTTTTTTCTCAGCAGTGGTTTTCATGGAGACCACGTCAAAACCGAAATGGGGCTCATTGACCGCCGCGGTGCAGGGGGTGAACTTTTCCTTGCAGTAGAGGGGAAGATATTTTTTCTTCTGGGCCTCTGTTCCAAGGTCAAGAATAGGGCTTATGAAAAGAGCGGGCGCCATGACAGCGACGGTGAAGGCCATGTCGCCATAGGCCAGTTCTTCAAGAACGATCGAGGATTCGATGGGAGAATCCTGCATTCCGAAACCGCCGTACTCCTCCGGAACCTTGGAAATGGCAGCACCGAGCTCCCATGCCGTTTGGATGGCGTCCGCCGGGATTTCCCTTTTTTCGTCCATCGCAAGGGCGTTGTCGGTCACAATTTTTTTTACAAGATTTGCGACCTCGCTTTTAACCATTTTTTGTTGCTTTGACATCGAAAAACTAAACATTTTGCCTCCTGTTTCTGTGTATGTTCCAAATACGAATCAATCACAGATATCGGTTTTGCTTCCGGATCTCTCCCGTATTAAAATGCTTCCGGCACGTCACCCCTTTTTTCCGGAAATCCGATATCGTTTTAGCTCTTTTTTCAAGAACTGACCCTACTCCTGCTGTTGGTTCACCAATGTAGATTATAAAAACAACCAGAAGTCAAGAAAAAAATCGGGCTTGAAAGGGAGAATCAATGGTTATTTATTATAAAATTTAGTTAATTAAAAGAGTTATATTTTAAATAAATATTTACGGACGGTAAAAAACCCTATGGCCGCCTCTGAAAAGAGCCTCTGGAGAGGGGGAAGCCCTGGTAGCCCGATCAAGCGGATGAGTCACTATTCAGCAGCGATTAATCAAGATGGCGCAAAACGCCTTCGAATCTCTCATCCGAAAAAAAGTAAATGTCACTTCACAAAAGGGTCTTTTCGCCACTAAAGCAACGCCATACTGAATAGTTACGCGGATTATTCCATGCAAACCTGTTCGAAGGGATTGACGTCTTACCGATTTTCCTCTATATTCCAGCATACACTTCAAGTCTCAGCAGTTGTTCAATAAAACCCTTATTGTTTTTATCTGAAACCATCAATCTTGGGAGGAAAATCGTGAAAAAAATGAAGAGAGTGTTGGGGGCGTTGTTGGGTGTGGTGCTGGCCGTGTCGTTAGCCTATGCGGAAGTTCCAGAAAAACCGCTTCATATCTACCTACAAGGAGGGGCCTCCCTTCCCACCGGTGATCTGAAGGATATGTACAAAACTGGAT
>JAGVHJ010000255.1 GCA_020056645.1 Desulfobacterales bacterium | reverse complement strand
TGGCTTGATTTCTCGGACAAATAAATATATTTATAAAGCAAGAAGTCAAACAGTCGAATTCCATCTGTCGAATTCCATTTCAATCAGGAGGCCATCAATGAACGCTGCGACGAAGAGTGTGTCGATGCTTTGCCTGGTATGGTGCATCGTGATGTCCGGCGCGGATAGCACCGCGAACGCCGCCGAAGTTTTTGTTATCGCCAATAAGGAGATTCCGGCGGAGAGTCTCGACCCCGACGCCATCAAAAAAATATTCCTGGGAGATGTTGTCAACTGGGATAACAACGAGGTCATCATGGTCGTGGTGACGGAGGAGAAAGAGATTCACGAGGCGTTTTTGAAAAAATACATCAAGCGGACAGAATCGCAATTCGCGAATGTCTGGCGGAGAAACCTGTTTACCGGCAAGGGCGCGATGTCCAAGAAGGTGGGAAGTGGCGCTGAAATGGTCGAATATGTCGCAAAGACCAAAGGGGCCATCGGCTATGCCGCATCCGACACCCCATTGCCGGCTGACGTGAAAATAGTGGGTCAATAAGAACAGGGAGGAATATCGATGAAAAAAGTCTATTTGCGCCTAATCATCTCAAGTTTGATTGTGCTGAACATAGGGGACGTTTCATTGCTTATGGCGGGAGAGGTTGACATCCATGGTTTTATCTCCCAGGGATATCTGAAATCAGATAAAAACAATTACCTGGCGGGTACGGATG
Organism: Desulfobacterales bacterium; assembly: GCA_020056645.1. Classification (GTDB taxonomy): domain Bacteria; phylum Desulfobacterota; class Desulfobacteria; order Desulfobacterales; family JAHIVH01; genus JAHIVH01. The sequence continues at coordinate 6,345 of JAGVHJ010000255.1, read as the reverse complement.
ACGGGACATTCCAGTTTAACGAAATGGGCATCAATTTCACGACCTACGCCACGAAACGGTTAAAGATCGGGTGCCAGTTCTTCGCAAGGGATCTGGGGGATGTTGGAAACGATGAAATCGTTGTCAACTGGGCCTTCGCCGAATACAATTTAAAAAACTGGCTGGGGTTCCGGTCCGGACTCATCAAAGTGCCCTTCGGGTTTTACAACGACACCCGGGATTACGACTCCCTGAGAACGGAAATTCTATTGCCGGGGAGCGTTTACAACGAGTTGTTCCGGGATGGCGGCAACAACATAAAAGGGATTGAATTTTTCGGAACCCAATCGATGGGCCCCATGGGCATGGTGAAATACCAATTGCTGACCGGCGATACACAGATCCCGGAAGAAAGCGGCACGGCGAGTCTCGTTTTATTGACTAATCCCCAAATAAGCGCGCCTTCCAATATCGACGTGGGCCGTGTCTACACCGCCTATTTTCAGTGGTTTCCTCCTATTGACGGTCTTCGGCTCGCCGGCACCTGCTACAAGCTTGACTACAAGTTCGACGCGCTTTTCTCAGGTGCGCTCCCTGTCCGCGTGGACACCACCTCGGCCAAATGGTATGTCGTATCCGCCGAATACACCTGGAACGATCTTACCCTCAGCGCGGAAAACTACATATTCGACACCGATGTGGCCATTCATCTCCTGTCGGATGGCATGCCCAAAATAGCCGACATGGATAAGGAGTCCAAAGAGTCCTATTTTTTAAAGCTCTCCTACCGGTTAACCGACTGGCTAGAGGCCGGGTATTATTACTCGCGGGCCACCCCCCACTTTTCCATGGAATCGGAAGCAACAAACAAGGACGCGGAAAAACTCGAAGACAACTGCCTCTCCTTCCGGTTCGACATCAATCCGAGCTGGCTCGTGAAGCTTGAGGCCCACCTGATGAATGGTGAATATGGCGTTGGGCCGGACGACGATGGGCGTACTTACAGCGAATGGATGCTCTTTGGCGCGAAAATGACCTTTGCGTTTTAAGATGTGAAAAACAAAAATCACGGAGTGGATCGCTCTCCAATATACCAGTGTCATTCAGAGAAGGCGGTCTGAAGACAGAAGCCCACACCAAAAAAGAGGGAAAAAATGTTTTCGGCCACCCCCTCCCGAAGGTGCTTTTGCAAGATGACCGCGCCTGTGGAGCTGTTCATGTTGGCATGCGTTGAAAGCACCTGACGCGAATGGTGGAGATCCTCCTCTTTTAAACCTAAACACCATTTGACAGCGTCCAAAATCTTACCCGATCCCGTATGTACCGCAAATGCGGAAGGACGCCTGGCAAGACTTTTCATCTGTTCATGGGCGAGCGGAAGATAGGCTTGGGATAACCTTAGAAAAAGCTCCTGGGGCTTTTGCTTAAAGAAGCCTTGGGGAGGATACGATTGCCCGCCTTGACTGCCGTGACCGATGCCCTCCAGAAGATGAATGTCATGGGGGGATAGATTCGACCAACGGCCGAATTTACAGATTGTCAGGCCCTGATCCCCTTCCGCGGACAATAGGGAGGCCGTGCATCCATCCCCGAAAAGAAGTCTTTGGATGATCAACCCTTTCTGCATTCCTGGCGACCCTGTTTTCCGCACCTGGTCATAGAGCTTGGGATTCCAGGTCAAGGGCGTCGACATCTCCACGGTGATGACCACCACGCGCCTTTCAGGGTACGCCTTCAGAAAATCATCCGCCTCCCTCAGCCCACTGATATAACCGGAACACCCTTCTCCTATAAACGTCGTCATCCGGGGTGGAGAGTGCTTTGGATCCATGGTTTTAATATGACACTCCAGGGCGTATCCCATGTGGGGGGCAAGCATATCCGGCGTATTGGAGATAACGATAATTTTATCGTTCTCCGTCAGCGGTTCTTTATCCGCCATCAATTTACAATAGGCTTTCGCGCCTTCAAAGGCAAAGGGATGGGTTCCAGCTTTTGTATCCCACCAGGATTGGGGGTTAAACGGATCAATCGCCATTGACCTTTTTTCAATCCCAAGCCCTTGAAAAAAAGATTCATCCAAGAGCAGGGTATCGGGTATACACCCCTTGAGGGCTTGAAGAAGATCGTCATTGGTGTAACTATCCTCAGGGAATACGGTTTGAATATCGATGATTTTCATTTTTTTCTCTTCGTCGAATGGATGTGTTTCTTCTTGCTTTGATTTAAGGGACTCTGTATCAAATGGCGCATAAAATATTTTGTTCCAATTATCCCAATCAGAAGTTTTTTCCCCCCCCTCTATCACACCAAACCCGATTGATAAAGAAAAATGTTGATATAATGCCTTCTCAAGTATTGACAGAAAAGAATTGGCGAAAATAGACGATGATAAAAGAGCTATCTATACATGATTGAAATGGTATCAGCATTGGAAAAAAAATACAGGGAGGTCACGCCACGTCCATGGCATCAATGAGCCGGAGAGTGACCGCATCGGCGATCAAAAACCCTTTCCGGGTGAGCCAGAGATGCTCGCCATCAAAAGATAGGCGCCCCGCCTCTTTCAACGGCAGGGCCTCTTTTTCGACTATCTGTTGCAGGTGCACGCCGAAGCGTTTCCTGAAATCATCGAATCCGATGCCCTCCTGTGTCCGCAATCCCAAGGCCAATGCCTCCATGAGCTCTTGTTGGGGAGAGAGAATCTCCTCTTCCGCCATGGGAGAGAGGCCTTTGGTTAAGGCCTCCATATAGGCCCTCAGGTTCTTTCCATTCCAGAATCGCCTGGGCAGGATAAACGAATGGGCCGCCGGGCCCACGCCGATATAGGGCGTGTGGTTCCAGTATTTCTGATTATGCCTGGACCGGTGGGGGGGGTGGGATGAACCGGGATCGCGCCTTGCGAAATTCGATATCTCATAATGCTCATAGCCCTGTTCCTCGAGAAAGCCGGAGAGAAACTCGTAGAGATCGCTCACCCGATCCTCCTCTAGAGGCGTCACGCGGCCTCGTTTCCGCATCTGGTCAAGGGGGGTGCGGGGTTCATAGGAGAGCATATAGCACGACAGGTGCTCGGGTTGAAACGAGAGGGCGCATTCGAGATCGGCTTGAAGGCCGGTTCTCTCCTGTCCGGGAAGGCCGATGATCAAATCGAGGCCGATATTAGCGAATCCGGCCTCTCGCGCCTGGTTCACGGCCATCAGGGCCGTGAGGGCGGTATGGCTCCGTCCTAAAAAGGCCAAGTTCGAATCGGTGAAGGACTGGATGCCGATATTGAGCCGGTCTATGCCGGTCTGCAAATAGAAATCCAGCTTGCTCCGGGTCACCGTGCCAGGATTGACTTCGATGGTCACTTCCCGATTCTTCTCAAAATCGAAGCAGGTAAGCGCCTCCTCCATAATCGACGCAAGATGTGCGTCCTGAAGAATCGACGGGGTGCCGCCGCCCAGATAGAGGGTGTCGAAGGAGCCTCCAAGGCGGCTCTTCTGACGCATCTCTTGTTTCAGGGCATGAACAAATGGCTTTTCAAGGGAAAGGTCTGTCACGGAATAGAAGTCGCAATAACGGCACTTCTTCAAGCAAAAGGGGATATGCACATAGAGGCCGGCCCTCTCCTCCAAGATCGCCACTACTCTTTTTTAAGGGAACCCGCGTTCCGCCCCAGATCGAGCCCCAGTTCCAAGGCCTTCTGATTCATCTCAAGGCTTCCTACCGGCACCCGTTCCGAGAGCACGCGGATCACCGATTGGGGTTTCACGATTTCCGTCAGGGCGACCAGCGCCCCCAGAACGCAGATATTGAACACGATGGGATTCCCGATCTTCTCCATCACCGTATCGTAGAGGGGTAGCTCCCGCTGCCTCGCATCGACCTTGCTTTGGATTTTTACAAACCGGGTGTCGGTGATAAGAAGGCTCCCCGGACGAATGATGGGCGTGTAGGCGTTGTATGCGGCCTGGGTCAACGCGACCAGCACATTGGGGTGGGTCACCTTGGGGAAATCGATGGCTCTTTCGGAAATCAACACATCGCTCCTCGCGGCCCCGCCTCTGGCGGCGGGTCCATAAACCTGGGATTGAACCGCATTCATATTTTCATATAAAACGGCGGCTTCGGCGAGAATGATCGATGCGGTGATCACTCCCTGGCCCCCTGATCCGGAAAATACGAGCCTGAATCGTTCCATATCTTTTAGATTTCCTGTTTTAAAGCGGCCTTTGCCATGCCGATGATCTTCTCATATTCGCTCACATACTCGGGCATATCCTTCTGAACAAAAATTCCCCGCTCAATGAGCGCCGGGTTCTCCTCTTTCTCTTTCGATCCCACGGGGGTTGTCTGTTCTTTATAGTAGGTCATCATGTCCACGGCTCCACCCAGCTTGTTTTTCCTGCCAAAATAGGTGGGGCACTGGCTCATGATCTCCACCACCGAGAATCCCTTGTGATGGATGGCCGCGGCAAGGAGCTCCTTCATCTGCCTCACATGGTAGGTGGTGGTTCGTGCGACAAAAGTGGCCCCAGACGCTTTTGCGAGTTCGGCGACGTCGAACCCGGGATCGATGGTCATGAACGGCGCGGTGGTCCCTTTTACGCCATAGCCGGAAAGGGGCGAAAACTGCCCGCCGGTCATGCCATAGATCCGGTTGTTCATGATGATGGCCGTGATATCGATGTTTCTCCTGGCCGCGTGGATAAAATGGTTTCCGCCGATGGCCAATGCATCGCCATCTCCCATGGGGACGATGAGCTTCAATTCCGGACGGCTCATTTTGACCCCTGTGGCGAAGGCGAGCGCCCGGCCATGAATGGTGTGCAGGGTGTGAAAATCCACGTAACCTGAAATTCTCGACGAGCAGCCGATGCCGGACGCCACCACGATCTCGTTTTTTTTGAGGGAGAGGGTATCAATCGCCCGGAGCAGGTTGTTCAGAACGATCCCGTGGCCGCAACCCGGACACCAGATATGGGGGAAAAACCGGTTTCGGATGTATGTTTTGACGCCCATGGTCCTATACCCCCTTTCCTTGAATGAGCCGCATGATGTTCTTGATATCGGTGGGCGTGATCAGTTCGCCATCCACCCGGTTCGCAAGGAAGACCTTTTCCGGACGGTCCACCGCCTTTTTCACCTCATGCAACATCTGCCCCACGTTCATTTCAACCACGAGAACCACCTGGGCCGCCGCACACTTCTCTCTAACAAGATAATATGGAAAGGGCCAGAGCGTTTGCAGCTCAAGAAGGCCGACCCGTTCACCCCTCGCCCTCCGGTTTTTCACGATATGGAGGGCCGAGCGCGCCGCAGCGCCATAGGAGACGAGAACGGTCCTTGCATCCTCCAGAAAAAACGCCTTGTATCTCGCTATCTGATGGATATTGTTTTCTATTTTATCCACCAGATGACGGATCAGGCCATGAACCACCGTGGGATTGTCCGAAGGGAACCCCCACATATCATGGAAAAGACCGGTCACGTTATAGCGGTGAACCCCGCCGAAATCGGACATGGGAAGCCTTCCGTCCTCCCTCGGTAAATAGGGGTGATAATCCACCCCCTCCACAACCGATGTTCGGAGCCGCTCGACCAGCTCAAGCTCCCCTGGTTCCGGGAGAACGAGCTTCTCACGCATGTGTCCGATCACTTCGTCCAGAAGGAGAATGACCGGGGTCCGGTATGTTTCGGCCATGTTAAAGGCCTCCACGGTGATTTTAAACAGATCTGGATGGTTGGATGCGGTAAGCGCGATGATGGCGTGGTCACCGTGAACGCCCCACCGGGCCTGATTCACATCCCCCTGGCTCACATGGGTGGGGTTTCCGGTGGAGGGGCCTCCTCTCTGGACATTCACGATCACGCAGGGGATCTCCGCCATGATCGCATAACCTAACGCCTCCTGCATCAGTGAAAACCCGGGGCCGCTGGTGGCGGTCAGCACCTTCTTGCCGGTGAGGGAGGCTCCGATAATGGCGCAAAGGGAGGCGATCTCGTCTTCCATCTGGAGAAACTTCCCGCTTCTCCCAGGAAGACGCATTGACAGGTGCTCGCTGATTTCAGAAGAGGGAGTGATGGGGTATCCGGCGAAAAAATCGAGCCCCGCATAGAGCGCGGCCTCCACGCACACCTCGTTTCCCTGCATAAATGTGATGGTTTTCTTCATAGGTGATCCGATAGGGCATTTTAGGGCCTGACACGAAATAACTTTACCATTCATGCATCGCAACTTCGAGCCATCTTTGGCCGCGCCTTAATGTCAAACTTATTTCGTATCACTCGATCTTCAAGTTTTTAGGAAATTTGTTCAAATCCAAGGCGGAAAAAAATTTTGACCGCGGGAATACATGAGGTATTTCGAGGATCAAAATT
>JAGVHJ010000252.1 GCA_020056645.1 Desulfobacterales bacterium | reverse complement strand
GCCGGCGGCGGCCCTGCCGGATCCAGCCTTTTGAGAAGGGTGACAAACACATTGTTTAGCCGCTTTTAGAAATAAGAATTGATGTCATCTGAACGATCTGCAATCGTCCAATGCTCAAGCCTATTGGTCCAGATTTTTAAAATCTGGCCTCCGGAGGCATGAATGAATGGTATTTCAACAATTTCTTTTTCCCTAAGAACCATCAGATGCTGGATTTCCCTGATCACCCTTTTCCTTGTGGCCCTTGTTTTTCTCGATATCCACGCAGGGCTTCCAGCTTGGTTTGTGAAGGCCGTGGTTTATCTCCAGTTCCTTCCCTCTCTTATGAAAACTCTGGCCGGAGGCGCGGCGGACCTTTTCGCCGGCTTCGTTCTGGTGCTGATTTTAACGGCCCTCTTTGGAAGGGTTTACTGCTCCTTTCTCTGCCCTCTGGGAACCATCATGGACCTGGTGAGCCGGATCAGGTCCGGGAGAATGGCTTTTTCCCATGCTGAGCCTTTTACACGGGTGAGGGCCGGTGTGCTTCTCGTCGCTCTCCTGGTGTTTCTGTCAGGATCTCTTTCCCCGATCACCCTTCTCGACCCCTTCAGCATTTTTGGAAGGGAGATGACGCTTTTTGTCCGGCCCGTGATCCTCCTCGTGAATAACGGCCTGTCGCGGATTCTTGAAACGGTGGGATGTTATGGCCTCCCTCCCGTGGCCCAGCGTTGGTTTTCCTTGGGGGTGATGGCCGCTGGGGTAGGCTATCTGGTCCTCATTTTTTACCTCTCCTTCATGCGGGGACGCCTTTACTGCAACACCCTCTGCCCGGTGGGAACACTTTTGGGACTCGTGTCCCGCGCCGCCCTCTTCAGGCTTATACTATCCAAAACAAGATGCACGGGCTGCGGTGTGTGTGAAAAGGTCTGTAAAGCCCAATGCATCGATTGGAAAAAAGGGGTCGTCTATGGGAGCCGTTGTGTGGGGTGCTTCAATTGTATCTCCCGTTGTCCGAATGGAACCATCCGTTTTTCCATGAAAAGAGGCGGGGAAAAAAGCGCTGTTCCGGAAATCAGCAAAGCCAGACGGGATCTGATCCAAATGGTCTTCATTGTCATGGCCGGCTTTCCCGGAAACCTGATGGCTCAGACCAGCCGGGCGCGGGTGTTCATGAAAAACAAAATCCCCGTGACGAAAAACCAGCCCGTGACACCGCCGGGCTCTGGGAGCTTCGCCCACTTCACCGCTGCATGCACGGCCTGCTATCTCTGCGTGACCCGGTGTCCGGGGCGCGTGATCGAGCCGGGAATCGTCCGTTACGGGAATGTCGGGATTTTCATGCCCCACCTTTCCAACAGACACGGTTTTTGCAATTACGAATGCACCCTCTGCGGCGAGGTGTGCCCCACCGGGGCGATTCTCCCCCTGACCCGTGGGGAGAAAAAAGAGGTCCAGGTGGGCCGGGTCCATTTTATCCGTGAAAATTGCATCGTGATCACGCAAAAGACCGAGTGCGGCGCCTGCTCCGAGCATTGCCCCACCAAGGCTGTGAACATGACCGTTGAAGGAGGGCTTCGGGTTCCGGTGGTGTTTCCCGACCTCTGTGTGGGTTGCGGCGCCTGTGAATACGCCTGCCCATCCCTTCCCCATAAATCGATCTATGTGGAAGGAAATCGCGTTCATGGCAAGTCCCGGAAACCCGAAGAGAACAAGCTCCAAGAACCGGCCACGGGGGATCCCTTTCCCTTTTGATCCTGGCGGGCGGTTGACGCTTTCATGACGTCGATCGAGCCTGTGTGCATGTTTCTTTTCATTCCCCCTTGGATTCTTTTTCTATCCGCACAGGCACGCCGGAAAAAGCGGCGTTTCCGCTTAAATCGATCCGCCGGTTATCGGTGATGTCGTTGATGCTGACTCCTGGATGGGAAGAGGCGACCCCCAGCCGAATCCCGGATCGGTGGTGGCCCCATCCATGGGGAATGCTCACCACTCCCGGCATGATCCGGTCCGTGGTCTCCGCTTCCAGGGAAATGGCTCCCACGGCGGATGATACCTGAACCCTATCTCCGGTGTGGAGCTCTCTTTTCTCGGCATCCATGGGGTTCACCATGAGGGTGCAGCGGTTGGTTTTTCCATGCATGCCAGGAGCGTTGTGAAACCATGAGTTGCTGGACATTAATTGGCGTCTCCCTATCAGGAGAAGATCGAATTCAGAACTCTCCTTCGGCGGACTTTCTGACACATTTTTCGTGATTTTCCGAAGGGCTTTCACAAAGAGTTCCGGGGCCAGGTCAATTCGTTTCTCTTTGGTGAAGAGCCGTTCCGGAAGCCGGGGAACGAGGGGGCCAAGATCCACGCCGTGGGGCTCATTGCGCACCTTGTTCAGACTTAAACCCGATCGCCAGAATCGCAAGCCCGAACCGTGAGGCCCAAAACGAAGGAGAAAATCAAGGATCAGCTCCGGCCGGTCCAATCTGGCGGCAATGCGAAGAAGCGGATTTGACAGGGACCGGGCGGTCAGTTCGGATAGAATTTCCCAGTTGTGGCGTGTCTCCTTGGATTTTTTTAATACCGGTTTCGAATATGCGGCGACATTCCTCACCCCCGCAAGATTGACCATCATCATGGCGTTTGAGTGCTCCAGAAAATGGGTGGGCGGAAGAATGATATGGGCGTGCCGGGACGATTCGGTGATATACCAGTCGACCGCCACCATGAAATCGATTTGCGTTAACGCCTTATCCATCAAGCGTCCATTGGGAGCCGAGAGTACGGGATTCCCCGCGACAGAGATCAGTGCCTTGATTTGGCCCTCTCCTTCCGTGAGGATCTCTTCCGCCAGGGCCGATGCCGGAAATTCTCCCCCAAAATCGGTCAGCCCGCTCACCCGCGTCCGCTTTCTTCCCACCCAGCCTTTTTCTCCTGCGAGCGCCGTGAAGCCCACAAGATCAATGGCCGGCGTAGGAAACATGAAGCCGCCCGGCTGATCCATCTTTCCGGCGATGATGTTAAAAACGATGATGAGCCATGTCGTGAGTGTCCCGTATTCCTGAACGCAGGTGCCCAGTCTTCCATAGCACACGGCTTTTTCCGCGCCAGCGAACTCCCTTGCCAGCCGCCGGATATCTTCGGCCTTGATGCCGGTGACGGACGACACCTTTTCCGGGGTAAACGCCTTCACCGCCTCTTTAATGGTGGAAAGACCCTTTGAATAGGCTTCAACTCTTCCCGGCCGGGCGAGCCCTTCTTCGAAAAGGGTATGTACCATTGCTGCGACAAAAAAGAGATCGGCGCCAGGCCGGATGAAAAAATGGGTGTCCGCAAGGGAGGCGGTTTTTGTATAGGCCGGGTCAACGACGACTACCTTTCCGTTTCGTTTTCTGATCTTTTTGATGCGGTGCACCACACCGGGAGCGGTCATGATGCTTCCGCCGGATATGGCGGGATTGCCTCCGATAATCATGAAGTAATCGGTCCGGTCGATATCTGGAACGGGAAAGAGAAGCTGGTGCCCGAACATCTGTTGACAGGCCATCATCAGGGGAAGTTGATCGAGAGAGCTGGATGAATAGCGGTGCTTGGTTTTCAAGGCCTTCAGGAGAAATCCAATGTAAAGGAGATTCCCATGATAGTGGACATTGGGGTTTCCAAGGAAAAGGGCGACGGCGTCATTGCCATATCGGCCCCTGATGGCCTGAAGGCGGTTCTCAATTTCGTCGAAAGCCTCCTTCCAGCCGATCTTTTCCCACCCCTTGGGTGTGCGTCTCAAGGGATGTCTGAGCCGATCGGGATCATTATATAACTCTTTGATGGCCGTGGCTTTGGGGCAAATAAATCCCTTGGAGAAACCATTCTGTTTATCTCCTTTGATGGAGAGAATCTCTTCGTTTCGTGTGATGATCTCAATGCCGCACTCCGCTTCACAGATCGGACAGTTGATGTAGTGTTTTTTTTCCGTCGTCATTCTCTATTTTCTCCTGATCGTTATGGATACAAACCATTTTTATTCCCGGTATATTAGACCAGCAAAAAAAATAATACAACATGAAAACGAACGTTCGTTCTTGATCGGATTGATGGTCTTATCCATCTTGCCGGTTTTACGGGGAAGCATCCATGATTGGTGCGAAAATTCTACACAAACGACACATATGTGTGAAGAACGCCGTGGAGATTGATGGTCTCGTCTAGACTGATAAAAACCTGGTTCAGATAGCGACGGTTTTTTCGAAATCCCATCTTGGAGAAGATCGATTCGTCACTATATCCCATGTGCCGGGCAATGACGCCGGTGAGCCCCTCGGCTTTCAATTTTTCAAGCAGGATCGTGATGAAGTACCGTTTTTCGTGCTGGTTAAGCCGTAAGAGATGGATATGATCTAAAATCGCATACTTGAAAATACCTTCGTTGCCGACCGAGGCCATGATCTGTGTGTTGATCATTCCTTTGACCCTGCCCCATTCAACGAATAGATAGGTTTTGGAAACACCGGGATAGGAAAGGTGGCATTTGAGTTCTTCGATGCTCCAAACCCTCGCGAGGTCGACGTTTTCCTGGTATTCGTTCAAGAGGAGGAGGCACTCCGGAAGATAATGCTCCGAATAGTCGATCACCTGATCTGGAAAAACGAGAGAAGGCGTTGGAATCCGGTCAAGCCGGATCAAACGGGCCATCATCTTCAGAAACGGGGATATATCCTTTCGTTGCAGGAGTTCGGCCATGCGGACGATCCGGACCATGGACCAGGTCGGCTTGATGTCAAAAATTTTTTTCACGTAACTGGTTTTGTCGCTAATCGCCCGCACCACTTTATAGGAGAGGCTTTTTTCTTCGAAGTAGGCGATGATGCCCTGAATGCCATGGTCATGGCAGTAAGCGTAAGCGGCCGCAGAAAGGATATGGGCGATAGCTGGGGATGCGACCGGAGCGAAATGGCGGTGATCGGAGAATCCGTTCCAGAAGAGGGGGGCATGGGGATCGCACAGGGCTCTTCGTTTTTCACGGTCCGAAGTGAGAAAGGATGCGTAGGCGGTCTTGTAAAGAACTCCCCGGATCGACAGATTAAAAACGATAAGCCCGACCGTTCCTACAAGCTCCTCTCCGATGAAGGCCCCCAGCATGGCGTTTTCATTTTCATATGGGCCTCCCATGATAAAATGGATAAAATCCAGGTTGAAGAGGTCGTAATACTCTCCTTGGCCGTGTTCCTGATTCCAGCGCTTTACTGCCATTTCTCGCATGGCAGGGTATTGAGCGGAGTCGAGTTTTCTTACGATGACCTCAGCACCAGGCCCTCTTCTGCTCATTTCCGTCATGACGCTTCTCCTTTACGCTTCAATGAAGCCCACCTCTCTGCAATGGGCGATCATTCTACCGATGTGAAAGGCGTTCACTTTAGGCCATGCAAACCCTGTTTTTTGTAATATCATTATAGTTCTCTCAGAGGCGATTTTGCCCGGTGGGGAGTCTTCTTGGGAAAACGATAGGCTCTCCCCATGAAACAAGAGATCCATGACAGGATCATCGTTGGGTTTTTGTTTCAGGCGACGCTCAACCTTCTCAAGAAATGATTGTGGCGCAAGGGGCGTGAGGAAAATTCCCGCCTCCTTCAGAAACAGGATGGCGTCGTGAATGCTTACTTCGTTAGGATTCAAAAGATGAAAGATTTGGTTGTCAAAGGATTGGATAGAGAAAAGCCATGAAAAGGCTGCGGCGGCATGATCGATAAAGGTGAAGTCCGGAAGAATACCCTCGATCGCAGGAATTGCGCCCAACGCTATTATCGCCCTTAAACTGAGATAAAATCCGTTTTCCTGAATGTTTTCCTGAAATTGGCCGGTTTCCGAATGGAAGACCAGGTTTCCCAGCCGGTAAATAGATGCGGATAGGCCATTGTCCCGGAAGGCCAATACCCGCTCTTCCGCTTCTTGTTTAGTTCTTGCGTAGATATTTGATCGATTGGCGCTCCCTGGTTCTTGTAGATCGTATTCCGTGAAGAGTAAGCGGCCCTCTCCCTGAAAGGCATTCCTGACGGAAAGGGTCGAGAGGTGGTGAAACCTTTTTTTTCTTCCGGAGTGTGCGAACTGAAGGGCGTTTTGGGTTCCCAGCACATTGGTTCGGTAAATTCTCTCCTCATCGCCATAATGTTTCACGTCGGCAGCGGCATGAACGACTGCGTCCATTGTTTCCGACAAATAGCGCCATCTCTCTTTTTCCAACCCCAGGGCCGGAGCGGTAATATCACCGGGTAACGGTATCAGGCGATCTTTCTCCCGATGAAAGTACTCTTTTCCAAAATAGTGGGAAAAGGTGTGCTCTATTTTTTTTTCACAATCTTTTAAAGATAATCCTCGAACTAGAAGAAAAATCCGGGTTTTTGGAGATACAGCCAACAGGGCTTTAGCCGCATGGGAACCGAAAAAACCGGTTCCGCCCGTCAGGAGAATCGATTGACCGGAAGCTTCCGAAACCATTTCGATGAGTGGAAAATTCTCGTTGCGGATTCTCTCCCTGTATGATTCAATCCTCTTTTCTGCTTCCAGCCGATTGACTGGGGCCAATGGGGACGATGGGTGCTCCCATTTTTCCAGGAGAGTTTCCAGCAGGCCTTTAGGCCGCACCTGAATTTTTTCAGCCAGAGCCGACAGGGTGGGATGCATGAAAATGTCTTCTACCCGGATGATAAATCGATCTCCCAGTTGAAAGGCAAGTTGAATGGCCTTGAGGGAGTCCCCGCCCAGGTCGAAGAAATGATCGTTCCGGCATACGTCCTGAATCCCCATGATCGTCTCCCATTCGCCTGCAAGGATTTTTTCCATTTCGGTGAAGGGCCTTTCCTTTTTTTTCTCCGGTCTATCCTGCGTCAGGATTTTTCTTGGATCGGGAAGGGCGTTTTTATCGATCTTGCCGTTTATCGTCAACGGAAGGGAAGAAAGCTTCGTCAGATAGGCAGGAATCATGTAAGCAGGGAGGTGTTGCGATAAGAATCGCCTCACCGACTTGGGCGCGAGATCCTTTTTTGAAACATAGTAACCAACAATGAAACACGTCTCCTCTCCTTTTGATATAACGATTCCATCCTCTATATCCGGATGTGAAAGCATCGCCGCTTCAATCTCTTTGGGTTCGATCCGGTATCCCTTGAGAGAGATCTGTTCATCTTTTCTTCCCAGAAACTGGATCGCTCCATTCTCCTGGAAACGGCCCATGTCTCCGGTCAGATAGATGCGGTTTGTTTCCTTCCCTGTCCCATCGGGAAAAAAGGGGTCATCCATAAACATCTGCCGCGTCAGGAGATCCTGGTTGAGATAGCCTTTGGCAGGCCCAGCTCCCCCAATGCATATTTCTCCCTTGACGCCAATGGGAACGGGATTCCAGTTCTCATCCAGGAGATAAATCCTGTAGAAAGGAAGGGGTTTCCCAATGGGAATCGGCTCTTCTAAATCTTCTGTCAATTTGTGGTATGTGGCGCAAACTGTGCCTTCTGTGGGGCCGTATGTGTTGTAAACAGCGGCGTGTTTCAGGAGGTGGTTGATGTGCTTTTTTTTGAGGAGATCTCCCCCGCTAATGATGGTATGGACCAAAGAGAGCTTGTTCAGATGCGGGGACCGGTTGAGTTCGTTTAAAAAGAGAGGGGATGCGCTTAAGAGGGTGATCCTCTTTTCGTGAATGAAATCAACCAAAGCCTCTGTGTCATAGATGAGTGACCGGTCCGGGATGATGACGCCGCCTCCTTTTAAAAGAATTGGAAACACCTCTTCGATAAAGGTGTCGAAGCAGAAGGAGGCCTGCTGAAGAATCCGGTCCATTGCCGAGAGAGAAAAGGTTCCGTGAAATGCGGCTATATAGTAAAGTAGGTTTCCATGGGTCACGACAACCCCCTTGGGCTTTCCCGTCGATCCGGAGGTATAGATGACATAGGCCGGGTCATGGGGAGTGGGGGCGAAGGCCGGTTGAACAATTTTTTCTGGGAGAGGCGCGTCGCAATCAAGAAAGATCAGCCCGAGTCTTTTCCCCATGGCCTTCGAAAGATCAAGCGCCTTCTGAGTGAGGGATGAAGAAATCGCCATCAGCGCGGGGTCGCTCTCTTCTATGATATAATGAATACGGGCGTCCGGGAAGCCTGGATCGATGGGAAGAAACGCCCGTCCGGCTTTTAAAATGCCAATGATTCCTGCGATCATGGCCGGTCCTGGATCGGCCATCAGGGGAATGGGTTTAAAAGAAGTAACCCCTATGGCCAAGATCGCCTCTGAAATCCTGGCCGACCATTGGTGGAGGGTCTCATAGGAGATTTCCTGATTCTGGAAGGAGAGGGCCATGGCCTGGGGATTTCGGGAGGCGGTTTCCTCGAACAACGAGGTGAACGTCCGCCCGGCAATGGGGCACGGTGGTGAAATCGTGTTGAATCCATGGGTCAAGAGGCGTTTCTCCTCAGCCGATACCATTTCAATTTGAGAGAGGCGACAATCGGGTTCCCGAACGCCATGAAGGAGGATTCTGTGGAGGTGGGCCGCGATTCTCTCCACGGTGGTTTTTTTAAGGAGCCGGGTGTTGTATTCGATGCCGATATGGATTTCACCCTTAAGCTCGATGACATTGATCGTTAGGTCGCAGATGGCCGAATGACGGTTGACCGGGAAGGGCGAAATCCTGAGATCACCGATTTTACCGTTTTCTTTTTCAGGCAGATCCATATTCTGTACGACCAGCATAACGTCAAAGAGAGGGTTTCTGCTCGCATCCTTTTTCTGCGCGATATTTTTTATGAGATCGGAGAAGGGATAATTGGGGTGGTCCTGGGCCATGATGGCGTTTTCATGGACCTCTCGTAAAAAAAGTCGAAAAAGTTTCTGGCCGTCGGGGAAATTTCTCAGGGCGATGGTTTTGACAAACATGCCGATCATGGGTTCGAAGGATGGGATTTCTCTTCCGGAAAAGGCGGTTCCAACAATGATATCCTTCTGCCCTGTGTACCGGTATAAGAGGGTTAAAAAGGCCGTGAGAAAAAAAGTGAAGAGGGTTCTCTTTTCCTGGATAAGAAAGCGAGAGATCTCCTGGCTTTCCTCTTTTTCAACAATGGCGTTGACCATCTCCCCATCGAAAGAGAGAATGGGGGGCCTATGGAAATCCATCGGCAGGTCAAGAACCGGGATCTCTCCACTAAAGCGGTGGAGCCAGTATCTCTTCTGCCGGCGAAATTCGGGGGAGTTACTAAAATTTTCCTGAAACATCGCGTAATCAACGTAACGCCATGGGATCTTCGGAAGTTCCTTGTTTTCATAAAAGAGGGAGAATTCATTGACCAGCAGATGGAAGGATGTTCTGTCCGACACGATATGATGAAAATCGACCACAAGAACATGCCTGTTCGGGGACATTTCAAAGAGGGCAGCCCTGAACAGTGGGGCTTGTGAAAGATCAAAGGGTCTGATCGATGAAAGGATCTCTTTTTCAAGCATGTCATGGGTGACCCGTTTATAGGTGAGATGAAAGAAAACCGATTCGTGGATTTTCTGAACCGGCTTTCCTTCCATGAAAGCGAAGGAGCTTCGCAATATTTCATGTCGCTCGATCAGCAGGGAAAAAAAACGTTCCAGTGTTTTTTTCAAAGGAGATGCTGGGAAGGTTGAGGCTTCAATCTCGTTCTGCTCGATCAGGAACCCATAGGAGAGATTGTAACTGGTGCCGATTCCTTCCAAGGCGTTCAGCACATACATTCGTTCCTGCTCGGATGAGAGCGCATAGACGGGCTTAATGCCTGCGCTTCGTATAGGGATCCTCTCTTTTTTTAAATGTTCTGTCACCAACGATGAGAGCGGCCCTATGGTGGGCCGGTCAAAGAGTTCTTTTACGGTCATCTGTATCTGAAAAGACTCATTGATCCTTGATACCACGCGAATGGCGGAAAGGGAGTCGCCTCCCAATTCGAAAAAGCTTGAGTCCATTCCCATGCGGGAGGAGGGAAGATGGAGCACCTCTGACCATATCCGGGAAACACCCTTGGCGGTATCATCCGTGATGGCGTCGCTGTGTCTACTTTCAAGAGGGGTGGTGAAGGGGGGGAGGCTTTTCCGGTCCACTTTATTCGTCGACAACAGGGGCATCTGGTCGATCACCTGAAATAGGGAGGGAATCATATAGTCTGGTAGAAAATGAGAAAGGTGACTTCTTAACTCATGAGGAGTCACAGGACTCTTTGTTACAAGATAGGCCCCGATAAGGGTCTCCTCCCGGCTGTTTTTTACGCTGACCACGCAAGCTTCTTTCACCCGGGGCTCTTTCAGAAGATGGGTTTCGATATCACCGGGTTCTACCCGGAAGCCCCGTATTTTGATCTGATGATCGATCCGGCCCATGAATTCGATGGCGCCATCCGGATATTTTCTCCCCATGTCTCCGGTCATGTAGAGCCGTTTGTCGCAACCATCTCCGATAGAGTCGATGAATTTCTCTTCTGTCAAGCCAGGGTCATTCAGGTATTCCAGCGCGAGGTGGCGGCTTTCGATCACGATCTCTCCCGCCTCTAGTATATCGGCTTCCACCCCGTTTTTGTCCACAATGAAGAGATCGGTCCCGTGAATCGGGGTTCCCAGGGTTATCCTCTCATCCTTATCCCCCGGATCCAGGGTAAAAAGGGTGTTGTATGAGGACTCTGTCTGGCCATAGAGAATGTGAAAGCGGGTGTGGGTGAACAAACGTCTGAACAGATGTATGTCATGCCGAATCACGGCCTCTCCCCCAAGGACAATGGCCCGGAGATAGGAAAAATAATCCTCCGGTGAAAGAGAACCCGCAAAGTGTCTGAAAACCGTTGGAACGGAGTGAAAGAGGGAGATTTTCTTTTTTTTCACGAATCGGGAAAGATCGTCTGCGGCCTTCTGATTTCGGAAATCGAAAAGATGGAGAGAAGCGCCGCTGAGCAACGCGCCAAAAATATCCATGACTGCGGCATCGTGACCGAGTGATGAAATGCATGTCAACCGGTCCTCGGGATGAATCGAAAGATCGTTGATGTAGTTGTCGATAAAGTAGAGGACATTGTCGTGGGTTTGAACAACGCCTTTGGGATGGCCGGTCGATCCCGATGTATAGAGCACATAGGCGTTGGCCGACTTGTTTAGTGAAGATTCCTGCCGAAAGGATTTCCAGGAAGAGGCCTCCTCCTGGTCCGTACAGATGACTGGGATTTCTTCTCCCTCCCCCACTGTTTTGGCAAGCCCCAGATTTTTTGTGTCGGTCAGGATGGCCTTCATCTTGGAATCGTGGGCGATGTACCGGTGGCGCGTCACGGGGTAGGCGTCAGGCAGGGGCACATAGGTCATGCCCGCCTTTAAAACGCCAAAGAGGGATGCGATCATGGAAAAACCATGGGAAAAGAGAAGCCCGATGCATCCGGGCCCTTGAATTCCCACATGGGAGAGCTCTCTCCAGACAGCTGTTGATCGCTGGTTCAACGCTTCATAGGTATAGGCGTGGTTGTCCGTCGTGATGGCGATGGCCTGGGGTGAACGGTTCACCTGGTTTTCAAATCGTCCGGCGATCATGGGCGCCCCTTCCGCACCAGAGATCTCCTGCCAGGCGCTTCTTTATAGGATTCGATTGGCTTTTCAATATCTTGTGTTATGAGGCCCATCAGTTTTTCATAGGCGGTCATAAGTGATTCGATGGTGTTTTTCGTAAAGAGCCCCTTTCGATAGTGGCACTGGATGTCGATGCCGTTTTGATACTCAGCCACATAGAAGACCATGTCGAACTTCACCTCCCGAACGGTTTCCAGATGATAGGCCCCCTCCTCCAGATCCATTCCGGTTGAGACATCCTGCATATTGAACATGTTGAAAAAAACTTGAATTTCGGGAAAGGGTATGGCTAACTCTCTGCAAACCAGCTCTAAAGGAAATCCCTGATGTTCCAAGGCATCCATGACCTCTCCGTCCAGCCGGGAGAGAAAATCGGAAAATCGTTCCGCCGGAACCACCCGGTTTCTCAGGATAATCGTGTTGATAAAAAATCCAACGATCTCTTGCAGGGACACATGATCCCGGCCTGATGCGGGAATGCCGGAAAAGATCTCCGTTTCACCGGTGATCCGGGCGAGAAGGACAATGAGTATGCCATACAAGAGGATAAAGAGGCTGGTGTGTCGCTCTTTTCGTATCTGATCAAGGGCGATGAACAGAGGTCCGGTCACTGCGATCCGGTATCCGGCGCTTTTGGGGTTATCTCCAGCTGGATGACAGGGAAGGGAGAGTCTGGGAACTCCTTTTTCAAGAATTTTTTTCCAATAGGAGGATGAGCGCTTCCCTTTTAAAGAATCGATGCAGGCGATATTCTGCCAGGAAACAAAATCCACATAGGATATAGGTAGAGGCTGCAAGGGATCGGGCCGATTGTTTTTACATGCCTCATAAAGAAGAATCGCATCTCTTCTCAAGATATCGATGGACCAGCCGTCTGTAACGATATGGTGCATGGTGAAGGAGAATTCCCACTCGTTCTCTCCTATCTTTAGAAGTGAAGCACGAAAGAGGGGGGGCTTCTCCAGCTGAAAGGGTCTCTCCTGTTGGGCCGCAAGAATAGCTTTTTTTTTCATCAGCCTGATGGGTTCTTGAAAGGAGGAGATATCAATGATATCGAGATGAACGGGCCTCTCCACGTCGATGAACTGGACAGGATCATTTCCTTCTCCCAAACGAAAACCGGTTCGCATGCTCTCATGCCGCATCATGAGAATGTGGAGCACCTGTTTCACAATGTCCGGGTCAACCGCTTCGTTCAAGGTCAGCGATCCGGAGATGGCGTATGCGCTGCTGTCGGGCTCCATCTGATGGATGACCCATAAGCGTTTCTGGTTGAAGGACAAGGGATAAAAAGGCTTCTCTGGCGTTCTTTCTATTTCGCTGAAGGCGCTCTTCTCCGCATGGCCGATCATCCGCGCCAGGGATCGGATGGTGGGGTTCTTGAAAAAATCGACCAGGTTTACATGGATCTGGAAGCGCTGGTGAATGGCGGAGGCCGTCATCATGGCCTTGATGGAGTCTCCCCCCGCATCGAAAAACGAGTCTTCCACACCAATGCTTCTTGTTTTTAATACCTCTTTCCAAATCTCCAATAGCTCATGCTCCAGGGGGGTGGAAGGAGGACTCGATATCTTTTTCGCGGTCAAGAAATCGGTTCTTTCAAGCAGCGACCGTTTATCGATTTTTCCATGGCTGGTGACGGGGATGGTATCGATCTTTACAAATTTCGATGGCATCATGTAGTCGGGAAGATGTTCCGATAAGAACTCTCTCAGTTCGGTAGTGCTGAACGGCCTTTTCGAAACCAGATAGGCGACAAGGGAGGGTGTGTCGCCCTCTATTTTCGGAAGAACGACCGCCTCTTCAATCTCCGGGTGCCTTCCAAGCGCGTTGACGATTTCAAGGGGTTCGATCCGGTATCCCCGGATTTTCACCTGATCGTCTTTTCTTCCCAGAAACTCGACATTTCCCGAAGAGAGCCAACGGCCCATATCGCCGGTCCGAAACAAAAGAGAATGGATGGATAATCCATGGGGCGTATCCGCCATATCCGGGATAGAGATAAATTTTTGCTTGGTTTCTTCCAGATCATTCAGGTAACCGGAAGTGACTCCAGGACCTAGGACGATGATTTCTCCAGCCATACCTGGCGGGACAGGCCTGAAGGATTCGTCGACGATGCGGATTTGATAGGAGGCAAGGGGTTTCCCGATGGGAATCGAACGCTCCTGAGGAAAAAGAGTCTCATCGACAGATCCTTCGTTCGTGGGGGAACACTCATAATAGGAGGCCGCAACGGAAGTTTCCGTGGGACCATAGCTGTTAAATACCCGGGCTTTGCTTACAAGGGTGTTGATGTGACTCCATTGCAGAACATCCCCGCCACTCACGAAGGTGTGGACCGAATTCAGACGTTCTTTCTCGCTGATCCGGTTTAGCTCCCGTAGAAGAAGAGGCGATCCGCTTACAAGCGTTACCCCATGCTTCTGGATAAATGAGGAGAGAAGGTTCGGATTGATGGCGGTGGCTCTTTCGGGTATCGCTATGGCGCCTCCCGATGCAAGCGTTGGAAAAACCTCTTCGATAAAACCGTCGAAGGTGAAGGCCGCCTGCTGCAGAACGATATCGTTTTGGCCGATCCCGATTCGATGGCGGAAGGCCGCCACGTAGTTAACCAGATTTTCATGGGAGAGGATCACTCCTTTTGGAGTGCCGGTCGAACCGGAAGTGTGGATAATAGCGGCCCATGAATTGGCACTGATCGAAGGAAGCGGCACCATTCCGGGTGTTTCTTTTTCCAGAATGGGAAGAGAAATGGAGATCACAGCGTCACGAATCGAATCCGGTAAGGGGGAGTCCTGGCAGGGTTCCTCCGCCATCACAAGAAATCGGCTTTGGGTGTTTTCCAGCATCAAGCGCAGCCGTCTTTCTGGATAGCGACCGTCGATGGGCATGTAGGCGCAACCCGCCATTAAGATGCCAATCATTCCAACAATCCGGCAGATGGCGGGTGGTCCAGTGATCGCCACAATTTCTCCGGGAAGCGCTCCTTTTTCGAGAAGGGTTCCAGCCACATGGCGGGCCATGTCGTTTAGCTCCCAGTAAGAGACCTTCTTTCTTAAACCGGTTTCTGCTTCAAAAAGAAGGGCTATCTTCTCTGGGGTTTTCTCTGCCTGTTCATTCAACAAATCGACCAGCGTTTTTTTCTTGTCCTTCAAGAGGGCCGGCCCGCATTCCCAGCAGACGAGTTCGTTTTTATCCTTTTCCGACATCAAGGATAGGGCGGAGAGAGGCATTGATGGGTCTCTAAGAATCTGTGCCATGAGCGTAAGATACCGGGAGATCATGCGGCGGATGCTCTCTTCCTTAAACAAATCCGTGCAATACTCAAAAACCAGTTGAATCCCTTCTGATTGAAAGAGCGCTTCAATGGTCAGGTCCATTTTTGCGATGGCAAAATCGGGCGTGTATGGCGTGACCGAGAGAGAACGGGTGTCGGGGGGGGCCATGTCCATATTCTGAACAATCAGCATGCAGTCGAATAGGGGATTTCGCGAGAGATCTTTCTTAATGGGAAGCTTTTCTATCAAGGATGCATAAGAGAAATCCTGGTTCGAAAATGATGAAAGGGCCGTTTCTTTAACCTGGTTGAGGAAATCGAAAAACGAAAGATCTTTTTCAGGGAATGTCCTCAGAGAGAGAGTCTTGAGAAAATAGCCAACCAAATTATCCGTATCCGGGTGATTTCTTCCTGCGGATGTGGTCCCGATGACGATATCCTCCTTACCCGAATAGCGGGAAAGAAGAATGGAGAAAACCGCTGCAAGGAACATGAACCAGGTGGTTCGGGTCTGATCCAGCAATTGGCCGGCTTTTGCCCGTATGGCTTGATCAATGGGAACGGCAATTTTTTTCCCTCTGAATCGCTTGATAGAAGGACGCTCAAAATCAAGGGGAAGAGAGAGCGGGGTAAGCTCGCCCTGAAATCGTTCCCGCCAGTATTTTTCCTGATCGGAGAAGCCGCCCTCTCGGTAGCGGTCAGCCATGAATTCGGCGTAATCCTTGGGTTGAAGGGTTTTTATATCCAGGCGTTCTCCCTGGTAAAGGGCGAAAAACTCCTTGAACAGTATCCATGCGGATACCCCGTCAGTGATGATATGGTGCATATCGACGGCAATCAGGTGCTTCCTATTCGAGAGCTTCACCGTGAGCGCACGGATCAGTGGGGGGACGCCCAGATTAAAGGGACGGATAAAGGTTTTCATCTTCTCCGGGATCTCTTTTTCATCGGCAGTCATGAATTCGATGGGAAGATCAATCTCCTCGTGGATCTTCTGGACAATGGCTCCGTTCTTCATGAAAAAAGAGGTTCTGAGCGCTTCATGACGCCGGACAAGTGCTTTGATGGTCTCTTCCACTTTTGAGAGGTCTATGCCGCCTTCTACGAAGAAAGCCATGGGAGCGTTCCAGGCGATACCCGCTCCTTCGAGCTTATCCAGAATATAGATCCGTTTCTGATCGGGCGTGACAGCGTAGTCGTTTTTTTTCTTTGCGAGCCCGATATGGGGGCAGATACTTCTCTCTTCTTGAGCGATATATTCGGCGAAATCGAAGAAACGGGAGTGTTCAAATATTTTTGAAAGAGGAATCTTGATGTTCAGTTTCTGATGAATAGCGTTCGCCATTTTGACCGCCTTGAACGAATGGCCCCCGGCGTCGAAAAAATCGGTCTCAGGCCCGATTTTT
Source organism: Desulfobacterales bacterium (assembly GCA_020056645.1). GTDB lineage: Bacteria > Desulfobacterota > Desulfobacteria > Desulfobacterales > JAHIVH01 > JAHIVH01. The sequence continues at coordinate 2,397 of JAGVHJ010000252.1, read as the reverse complement.
CTTTTATCCACCGAAAGGAGATCGGCCCATATATCCCTCAAGAGAGCGTTGGTTGGGCAGAGCCGAATGAAATGATCGATTGCGTCCGGCTGCTGATCCTCCTCCAGGAAAGGCCACGAATCGAGTGAAAGGCTTTTCCGGTCCACTTTTCCATTGGGAAGAAGTGGCATGGCCTCAAGCCGGGTGAATCGGGAAGGAATCATGAATCCGGGAAGCTTTTTGGATAGGGTCGATTTAATTTCAGAGAGGCGCTTCTCTTCCGTAGACACAAAAAAAGCCCATAGCAGATCGTCTCCGGAGCGATCGGTTTTTTTTAAAACAACCGCCTCCCCGATGTTGGGAAGTTTTTTAAGAACGCTCTCCACTTCTCCCGTTTCGATCCGGAAGCCTCTTAGCTGAACCTGGGTGTCCACGCGTCCGGCGAACTCGATCTCGCCATTCTCAAGCCATCTGGCAAGATCTCCAGTCAAATAGATCCGCTCTCCTTTTTTTCCAAAGGGGTTGGGAATGAATTTCGCGGATGTTTTTTCCGGCTGGTTGAGATACCCCGGTGCGATGCCAACGCCGCTGATGGCGAGCTCTCCATAGACACCGATGGGAACGATTTTTCGATCAGGGTCCAGAATATAGACGGCGTGGTTGAAGATGGGCCGACCGATCGGCGGGCAGGTTCCGTCCATGGGGTCTTCTTTCACGAGTGCAACGGTTGTCCAAACGGTGTCCTCACTCGGGCCGTAGCAGTTATAGAGCAGAAAAGGGCTATTTTTTTCAGGGAATCGGTTCAGTCTCTCTCCAGCGGCGAGGAGAGTAGATAGGGCCACTCCCCTGGGCCATGTCGATGAGATGAGCTTTTCCGCCACCAGGGTGGGCTGAAAGGAGATGGTCACCTGGTTTTCGATGAGCCAGCACTTCAACCGTTCCGGGTCCATGCGGATTTCGTCCTGGACAATATAAAGGGTCGCCCCGCTTAAAAGGGCGGGCCAGATTTCAAAGGCAAGGGCGTCAAATCCGAGGCTCGATACCTGGGTCGTTTTCGAGTCTGGTGTCAGATTAAAATAGTCCCTGTAACACGACACCAGGTTCAGGCATCCCTTGTGATTGAGGCGCATGCCTTTGGGAACCCCTGTGGAGCCGGAGGTGAAGACGGCGTAAAGCGGCTGGTCCGGTTCGGACGATTCCACCACCTCTATTAGACCTATGGCCTGGAGGGCGGGACATGGGGCCGTCATCTCTTTTGAAAGGTCGATGATGGAACCGTCAAAAGAGAGCCGCTTTAAGTGTTCCGGCAGGCCGTGTGGTGTCAATAAAATGCGGGCGCCGCTATCTTTGAGCATATGATCGATACGGTCCGGCGGATAGGAGGGATCGATGGCGAGGTATGCCAAAGAGGCCTTGACGATTCCCAGAATCGCCGTAAATGTCTCAAGGGTCCGGTTGCCGGTGACACCAATTGTAGTCCCCGGCGGGATCATGTTTTTCCGAAGGAGCGAGGCGATTGTTCCGGCGGCGTCATTGAGCGCCTGATAAGTGATGGATCTCTCCCCATCGACGATGGCGACCTTTTGGGGATAGGTTTTCGCGATGGCGTTAAAGGCGTGGGAAACCGTTTTCGAAAGGGGGAATCGCCGTTCCTCTCCCCGAAATTGGATCATGATCCTCTTTTTTTCGGTCTCTGGGATCATGCCGATCTCTTGAATGCGCCTCTGGGGATTTGTCGTGACCTCCCGAATGATCTCATTCATATATCCGGCAAAGCGTCTGATGGTGGTTTCCTTGAAAAGGTCCGTGCTGTATTCGAACGTTCCCTGCCAGGAGCCCTCCCTCTCGCTAAGAATGAGGGTCAAGTCAAACCGGGATACACGACTCCTTATATCCCTGAACCGGAAGGTGAGGCCGCCCGACTTTTCTTCATATCTGAAAAAATCCTGGTAGGAGAACATGACGTTGAAAAGAGGATTGCGGTGACTCTCCCGTTTGAGGTTTAGCGCCTCTATAAGCGCATCAAACGGATACTCCTGATTATCGTGAGCGTTTAAAAGAAGATGTCTAATATCCCTGAGGTATTCCGTAAACGTCTTATTTTTTTTCGGAAAAACGCGCAATGGAACCGTATTTACAAAAAAACCCGTTACCGGAGAGAGATCCGGGTGGCCTCTTCCGGCCATGACGGTTCCTAAAATAAGATCTTCTGTTGCAGCAATCTTTGAGAGCATGATGGAAAAAACCGCGAAAAATCCCATGCAGGGAGTCGCTTCCGCCTCTCTTAAAAGGACCAGAAAGCCTTTTTCATTTCCCTCGCCAGCGTTGAAATCGATGCATGATCCGGTAAATTTCTGGATCGGTTGCCTTGGAAAATCGATGGGCAGGGTGTCGAAGGGCAGTTCTCCTTTGAATTGG
>JAGVHJ010000239.1 GCA_020056645.1 Desulfobacterales bacterium | reverse complement strand
GGGCGATTTTTCGTGACACCATTTTCCCGATGATGAGAATGAGAAGGGCCGCCACAACTTTGGGCCCATAGGTTTTCAGAAAGGTTAGAAGTGTATTGATCAGTTGTTGGGGGTCGCTGGTCATCTCTTTCTCCTGTTTAAATTTTTTGGTAGTGTATTTAGCGCCTGAACGAAAACCCTCTTTTTTTCCGATTTCCGCGTCAGGCTCAAATTTTAATCCTCGAAATACGTCTATGTATTCCTGCGGTTAAAATTTTCGCCTTCCTTGAACTCGAAAAAAAATCTTGGTTTTCGTTCGGGCACTAACTATTCAGCAGCTATTCATCAAGATGGCGAAAAGCCCGTTTTGTTCGTTCCCTATTTTTTTCGGGAGCTTCTTAACTGGCTAAAACAAGGCCATACTGAATAGTTACAATTTAATAAATTAGAATTTATGTAAGTCTTAAGCTTATGACTTTGATACCAGAATAACGTTTGATCGTATCCGGCGCCAACCTCTATTTTGCAATTATCTTCTCGGGCGCCCAATGATTTCGTTATCCAAAGAGATCCTTTTTCAATTTCAACACCGCTTCCTCCTTTGCCTTGGCCTCCACCTCCACAGTCAGATCGAAGCCGCTCCAACAGGCCGGAAAATCGGCTGGATCAATAAAATCGTGGTGTTGGCGAGGGGCGCTCCCTTGGAATCCGTTTCTGGGGCTTGAGATATGAAAGAGCGGCTCCCGGTTCCATGTTTCCCTGGCAAGGGCGGTTGCTTCGGATACGGACAAACGATCCGGATTCACCCGGTGATGGTGAACATCATAAACCAAGGGAACACCAGTGTTGCGGCATAGGGGAAGAAGCGTTTCCGGCGTATAACTGCGGTCGTCGTTTTCAAGGGTGAGCCGGGACCGGATCGGCTCATCCAGAGAAAGGATCTCTTTTTCAAGGCGGAGAAGGGCCTGGGGCCGATCTCCATAGAGGCCGCCGCCATGAATATTGATGACATCCGCGTGGATCCATTGGGCGATAAGGGCCTGACACGATAGCTCGGCGATCGAATTTCGGGTGACTGACGGATTGGGGGAGGAGAGAAGCACGAACTGGTCGGGATGGAACGAGAGACGGATACTCCGTGAACGGGCCAGCTCCCCAGAACGTCTGAACCGCTTCACAATCTCAACCCCCATTGGCAGATCCTTGATCCGGTATCCGACATCGGGATGGGTCATGAGGGGGAGGATCTGGCTGTTCACCCGGAAAGCGCCGATTCCCATTTCATGGCAGAAGGAGATGGCCTGAAACAAGCCCTCCGCGTTATCGAGGCCAATCTCAGAAAGCCGCCTTAGCTGCTCTTTGCGATCAAATTGTTTTAAATGGCGGGCCGTTGCCCGCCTGAAACGGATAGGCTGGGTTTTAAACACGCAGCAGAGTCCCAGTCGAACCATCGCGCCTACTCCTTATTCAATGAATTGTTTTGACCCCCTGATCGCTTTCTGATATGGTTTTTTGCTATAAAATCAAGAATTCGTCATGGGAGGATCGCGTCTTCTTTCTTAAAGCCAGATCTCTATCCGTTAAAAAAAGTCAATATAAGGGCAACCCACCCCTTTCCGCAATGAAAATTCTTCCTCAAAAAGATAGAAGCCGCCATAAAATAGGAAAGGGGGAAAGATGAGAAGAGATATGTCAAAAAAAAACATGGACAATGGAATGAATCCCACCCAGGAGCCACCCGCCCTAAACATGGGCCTCGCCGAAGCATTGAAAGAAAAAACAGAGGAATTGGAACGAAGGGCAAGGGAAATTAAGGCCCTTATGAACGGCGCGCGAACGGTCCTGGAACAAAAAGGATTTGTTGAATCGGCCAGGGCCATATTTGATTACTGTACAAACCTAATCGGCGCCACATCGGGTTATGTGGCTCTCTTAAGCGAAGACGGCATGGAAAATGAGGTCCTTTTTCTGGAAGCCGGGGGCCTGCCTTGCAGCGTGGACCCCTCTCTTCCCATGCCCATCCGGGGCCTGCGGGAACGCGCTTACGTCACCAATCAAGCGGTCTATGACAACGATTTCATGGGAAGCCAATGGATCCAATTTATACCCGCCGGTCATGTTGTTCTGAAAAACGTGATGTTCGCTCCCCTGGTGATCGATGGAAAAACCGTGGGTATTATGGGTCTTGCCAATAAACCGGGTGACTTCGACGATAACGACGCAAAACTGGCCGGCACATTTGGTGAGCTTGCGGCCATCGCCCTTAGGAACAGCAGAAATATCGATGAAAAAACCAAGGCCGAAAAGGAGCGGGAACAAGTGATTGAGGAGCTCAAGGCCGCCCTGACTCAGGTGAAGAAATTAAGCGGTCTCCTTCCCATCTGTTCCATCTGTAAAAAAATACGGGATGACAAAGGCTACTGGAACCGGATTGAAAAATACCTGGAAGAGCACTCCGAGGCCATGTTGACCCACAGCCTCTGCCCCGCATGCATCAAGGTGCACTACCCGGATCTTGATATTCCGACCGAGTAAGACCAAGGCGGGCGTCCTCTTTCCAGAAAAACACCCGCCAACCGCATGGCGTACTTGTTTTACGACGCCGATCCCGAAAAAATGTTCCCCTTTCTGAAGGCTTCGGCCATGGCAAGAGGAACCTGCGCTTCCGCCTCAACCACCTTGGCTTTCATGGCGACGACCTCGGCCCGCATCTCCTGCTCTTCGGCAAAGGCCATGGCCCGCCGCTCTTCGGCTTTTGCCTGGGCGATTTTCTTATCCGCCTCGGCCCGGTCTGTCTCAAGCACCGCGCCGATGTTGGTTCCCACATCCACATCCGCGATATCGATGGAGAGAATCTCGTAAGCGGTTCCTGAATCGAGCCCTTTTGCGAGCACCGTTTTCGAGATCACATCCGGATTTTCAAGAACCTGCTTATGGGTGTCGGATGATCCGATCGTGGAGACGATTCCTTCTCCCACCCTTGCGAGGATAGTTTCTTCTCCAGCACCGCCCACCAGCCGGTCAAGATTGGCCCGGACCGTAACCCGTGATATAGCCTTAAGCTGAATCCCGTCCTTGGCCATGGCCGTGACCATGGGGGTCTCGATGACCTTGGGGTTGACGCTCATCTGAACAGCCTCAAGCACATCCCGTCCTGCCAGGTCAATGGCCGCGGCCCGGTTGAATTCAAGCTCCATCTTGGCTTTCCCCGCGGCGATAAGGGCCTGGGTGACACGGGACACGTCGCCACCCGCAAGATAGTGGGTCTCAAACTCATCCGACGAGATGGACATTCCAGCCTTGGTGGCCATGATTTTGGATTCGACGATCAGTTTGGGAGGCACCTTCCTGAATCTCATGAAGACGATGTTGAGAAGCCCCACATGGGCTCCGGACACAAGCGCTTGAATCCAGAGGGAAATGGAGGATCCGATAAAAAAAACGGTCACAATGGCCGCGACAACAACTATCAAAAGAATGACATTATTGACATCGATCATGGCACGTCTCCCTGCGTAGGTGGGTTGATCATTTCACGACATCTCTCCCGGAACAGAGGGTCAGAGGGTATTTATAAACTCCTTAACCATACCTTCCGAAAGAAGCACCGTCAATACCAAAAGTCATGGTAATCAGGGTAATCGCATTTGGGACGCGCCTCCTTCGGCCCTGCCGGGGGCCAACCTTTTGAAAAGGTTGCCAAACAT
>JAGVHJ010000523.1 GCA_020056645.1 Desulfobacterales bacterium | reverse complement strand
CATAATAACAAAAAGGAATAAAACCATGATAGCCCCTGCGTATACAATAACCTGGAGGGCCGCAATTAAATGAGCATCCAGCAGCACATAGATGCCCGCAAGGCAAAACATGGTGACAATGAGATTCATAGCCGCTGATACTGGTTTTTTGTTGGTCACCATCATCAACGCAGATACCACGGCTCCAAAAGAGAATATAAAAAACATCATTGATTGCATTTGGAGTATATCCTTCTTACATAGTCTATTCGTGCTTTTAATTCCTTTTCCGGCCTTAGAAGCATTTCTTTGTTATAGATCATATTTTCTCTGTTATAAGTAGCAAGAGATTCATACTCTTTACTCATTACGATAGCTTCTTTAGGACAGACCTCTTCACAAAAACCGCAGAATATGCATCGAGACATGTCAATGACAAATTTAAAGGGAAATCGATCGCCATTCTCTTTTTCCCTTGGGGATATTGCGATAGCCTTACCTGGACATATTTTTTCACATAAACCACAAGCCACGCATTTTTCTGTTTTATCTTCCTTCATCACAAGGAGAGGTCTACCACGATATGCTTCTGGCAAAGTTACTTTCTCTTCAGGATAATAAACTGTGGGTATGCTTCTTTTTTTGCCAGCCGGTGGAAAAATAAAGCCAAATAGATGAATCACAAAATGCCGACTTGTAATATAAAGACCTCTAACGACTTCAAAAATGTAAAGCTTTTCCCATAAAGAAAGATCAATATTTGGCCTGACCTTTTTAGGGGTAAGAGTCCCGTTCAGCATTGGAGATATTCCCGTATAATCATTTCCTGTGTTATTTGATTCTCTCATTTTATTTAAACCAGTATAATAACAGCGGTGATAAAAATGTTAATTAGTGAAATGGGTAGAATCATTTTCCATCCAAGCTTCATGACCTGATCGTACCTGAATCGTGGGAGGGTCCACCGAATGGTCATCTGGAGCCAGATGAAGAAAATGACTTTCATTAGAAAAGTTGCAACATTAACAAGTATGGCAAGGAAATTCGATCCGGTCTGCCCTGCAAAGCTGAAAAAATTCACCAGATCGGCGTCGGTAATAAATGGTAGATGCCAAGCTCCGAAGAAGAGCGTGGTGACGATGGCGCTGATTGTTACTATCTCAAGAAATTCACCCATCCAGAACATTACAAATTTCATTCCACTGTATTCAGTGAAATATCCAGCAACAAGCTCGGACTCGGCCTCCGGCATATCAAAGGGTATTCTTTTATTTTCAGCGATGGCGCATGTCAGAAAAAGAATGAACCCAACTGGTTGTAGAAAAATGCCCCATCTGAAGAAATCTTCTTGCATCATCCCAATATCGGTTAACCTGAGAGAGCCGAACACCATAATCACACCGATTATGGTAAATCCCATGGCAACCTCATAGGATAACATTTGCGCCGATGCTCTCATGCCACCTAGAAAGGACCAATTGTTGTTTGAAGACCATCCGGCAAGTACCGCACCATAAGGGGCAAGTGAGGCGAAGGCGAATACAAACAAAATTCCAACGTCAAGGTTGGCTATTACAAGATTGACCTTATGACCAAATATTTCATACTGGCCGCCAAAAGGCACCACCGCGAAGGTTACAATGGAGCATGTCAAACTAATGAAGGGCGCCAGCGTGTGAAAAATCTTATTAGCACCATCTGGGATGAAATCTTCTTTCACCATAACTTTAATCGCATCTGCAATTGGATGGAATAGACCTATGGCTTTGTATCCCATTATGTCAGCACGGTTGGCGCCAACTCTGTCCTGCATAACAGCACTTTGCTTTCTTTCAACCCACCCTAGGATGGGGGAAAAGAATCCCATGTTGATACCAAAAACAAATAGTATCTTGGCAATTGTTTCTATCAGATCTGCTATCATATTTACCTATCGCATTCTCCGCCTATCATGTTGATTAGGTCAAATGTTGGTATAATGTCAGCAATAAATCCGCCTTTCACCATCCGAGGCATTGCTGCGGTCAGGGGAAAACAAGGAGGTCTTACTCTGCACTTATATGGTTTACCGCCACCATTGCTGACCAAATAAAATCCCAACTCTCCATTAGCCGCTTCTATTGGAAAATATATTTCACCATTAGGTGGCTTGATTCCTTCGACAACCGTTTTGAAATGGAATATGAGAGACTCTATTTTATCGTAAACAGCCTCTTTTGGCTGCCATCTATATTCAGGCGAGCAAATGTTTATGGGTCCCTTTGGAATCTGTTCCAGCGCCTGTTCTACAATTCTCGTGCTCTGAATAATTTCTTCCATACGCACCAAATATCGATCAAAATTATCGCCCTGTTCTCCAACTGGAATATCAAAGTTTAATTGATCATATATAAGATAGGGATGTGCTTTTCTTACGTCGTATGGAACTCCACTTGCCCTTAAACAAGGGCCGGTGAAACCATAGGATATCGCCTCTTCAGGAGGCATTGTGCCGGTATTTCTGACGCGGTCTATAAAAATTCTGTTTTTCGTCAGAAGCTTGTTAACATCGTCCCAAAATTTACGAACCTCAGCAAGGGCGTGTAACGTTTTTTCCTTAAAACCGTCTGGAAGGTCGTTTTTAAGTCCGCCGATTCTAACATAGTTGGTAGTAACTCGCGCACCACAAAAACTTTCAATAAGGTCCCAGATAAATTCCCTTGCTTCTACAAAATAGAGAAAGGCGGTCATCGCCCCCATTTCCATAGCGCTTGCCGCAATATTAGTAAGATGATCGGCGATACGCGAAAGTTCGCAGGCGATGACCCGGATATATTTACACCGTTCCGGAACATCTATGCCAATCAGCTTCTCAACAGCCAAGGCATATCCCACGTTATTGATCAAGGGAGAGACGTAATTTAGCCGGTCAGTGAAAGGCATTACCTGTTCCCAGGTGCTGTTTTCACACATTTTTTCGAAACCGCGGTGAAGATATCCGATATCAACTTTCATGTCGACTATCTTTTCTCCATCAAGGGTAACGAGAAATTTAACCGTACCATGGGTCACCGGATGGGAGGGACCCATATTGATTATCATATTTTCGGTATAGAGGTCTTTTGTTGTCTCAGACATAGGAAAAATATTCAATTTTAATGATTAATTTATTGGCCCGATCAAAGGCTGCCTTTTCCGTATAGGATAATCTTTTCTTAAGGGGTGTCCCTTAAAATCCTCATACATCAGAATTCTTCGTAAATCAGGGTGTCCATTGAAATGGATGCCATATAAGTCGTAAACTTCCCTTTCAAACCAGTTGGCGCTCGCCCATAGTGATGTGATGGAATCGATAGAGCATTCAGATTCAGCGACTTTTGCCTTTATTCGAATCCTGGTATTAAACTTCAGTGAATATAGATGGTAAACGACTTCAAATCTAGACTCATCACCCATGTAATCCACAGCAGTCAGATCCATCATGAAATTATAGAGGAGATCAGGGTCATCTCTAAGAAACGTAAATATTTCCATGATATCATTCTTTTTTACTACCGCCGTATCATCGGATCGGAATGAATGAGTCTCAATGATGGAGTTGGGAAATTTTTCCGTCAATCGTTTTAGCGTATTACTCTTTTTCATAAAAAAGACACCTTCTTTTTTTATGGTATATTAACTCTTGGCTACAACAGGAGCGGCGCCTTTTGGCCAATCGGTCCACTTCTCTTTCGCTATCTTCTCCTGAAGTTTAATGAGACCATCAATAACCATTTCAGGTCTGGGAGGACAGCCTGGAATATAAACATCTACAGGAATGAGGGTGTCAATTCCCTGGACCGTCGCGTAATTATCGTAAAATCCTCCGGAAACCGCGCAAATTCCAAATGCCATAACCCACTTAGGTTCAGTCATTTGATTGTATATTTTCACAAGAATCGGCGCCTGCTTATGACTGATCGTTCCCACAACTAGTAAAAGGTCAGCCTGCCTTGGAGTAAATCGGGGTAAGGCCGCTCCGAAACGGTCCAGGTCGTATTTAGGACCGCCTAGCGACATGAACTCCATCGCACAACACGCTGTGGCGAATGGATAAAGAAACAGCGAATATTTTCTGGCCCAGTCCACCACAGATTCCAGTTGCGTAAGGATGATGCTATCACCCAATAGCTTTGAGGGATCTTCTTCTTTTGGCTCATGAATCGCTTGTCGGGTAATGGTTTGAATTTTATCTATTATTCCCATTCCAACGCCCCCCTTTTCCACACATATATCAATCCAACTGCGAGTACTCCGATAAATAGCATCATCTCTACAAATCCAAACATCCCCAATTCTTTAAAGATTACCGCCCATGGATATAGGAATACCGCTTCAATATCAAAGATTACAAAAAACAATGCGATCAAATAAAATTTAACCGAGAACCTTAGTTTAGGCGATACAATTGGTGTTTCTCCGCATTCAAAGGGCTGCATCTTCTCTGGAAAACTTTTTTTCGGCCCAATGAAAGTAGCAATAAGAAGTATTGCAATCGATGTTGTTGCTGCTAATAGAATCATTATTAATACAGGGATATATTCACTCATTGCTTAACTCTTCCTGGATTTTATTGATCATTACCAAAGGATTCTTCTTTCACTAATTCTATATTTTGTCAATATTTTTTTACTATCTTACCTATCTACTAACACCCCAAAAGGGAGTAAAGTGATTAAAAGCCGAATTGTGTTTCTTTCACTCGATGTTCAAGTTTCAATGTATCACCCCTGTCGCTCTCGAGATCAATTAAACGTTTTTTTCAAACGCAACCATTCCCATTTGATAGCATCTCATACATCTCGAGGCCTCTTCAATCGCCTGTTTCAGGGTGAAACCGGTTTCGACTTCCGCAAAGCTTGAAACTCTTTCAGCAATTGGAATAACCGGCATGGAAACTCTATTGCGCGTTTCCTTATACTCCGGTATTTCATCCTTGCCGTTTACACCTAATTTCTTTAGCACCCTATCCATTTTTTCATCCGTTGAAACAGAAACAACACCCTCACTCAGATACTGATGGATACTTTCAGCAGCCCTTCTTGCATTTCCACACGCATCGACAATCGTAAGGGGACCATTAAAGACATCTCCTGCGGTGAATATATTTGGAACGCTTGTCTGAAAGGTTTGGGAGTCAGCGGATATCGTATTCCATCGGGTGATTTCAACACCATTCACTCCGTTCAAAACCGAAAGATCGCAGTCCTGACCAATAGCTTGAATGATAATATCCGCCGGAACTATAAACTCGGAGCCTTCTACCGGGACTGGTCTTCTTCTACCACTTGAGTCGGGTTCTCCCAATTCCATCTTCAGACACTCCAGTCCAGTCACCTGCCCGTTACTGGATACGATTTTTTTGGGAGCGGTTAAAAATATATATTTCACACCTTCAATTTCAGAATCATGTACTTCGTGTGGGTCGGCGGGCAACTCTTTTTTCGTTCTTCGATATACGACCGTCACCTCTTTCGCCCCTCTTCGGATGGGCGTTCTACAGCAATCCATTGCAACGTTGCCGCCTCCAACAACAATGACTCGTTTATCTTTAACATCCAAGCAATTTGTGACAACGCAATCCTTCAAATAATCAATCCCCTTCAGGAATCCGTTTAGTTCCTGATCTTCTCCATCGACGCCTATTTTTTTTGAGAGATGGGCGCCCGTGGAAATCAGCACGGCCTTGAAGCCCTCACTCTCCAGCTGAGGAATGGTCACATCTTTACCAACTGTTGCGCCGTACTTTATTTCAACACCCATTTTCTCAATAAAATTAGCTTCTCTTTGAAGAACCTCTTTTGGGACTCTGTATTGAGGGATGCCGACGCCTACCATTCCCCCCGGCACAGGCAAGGAATCAAAAACGGTCACACGGTAGCCTTTAAGCGCAAGATAATAGGCGGCTGATAAACCCGCCGGACCAGCGCCTACAACCGCCACCTTCTCTTCTTTCGAAAGCCGGTTGACATTCTCAGGCTTCTTGATGGAACGCAAATCTTCATAATCCCAGGCGAACCGTTTCAATTTACAAATGGAAATCGCTTCGTCAACATGGGCTCTGCGGCAATTCTTTTCACACGGGTGAAAACACGCTCGACCCAATGAAGCCGCCATGGGACTTGCTTCCCGGATGGTTTTCAGGGATTCGAGAGGCCGGTTTTCTGAAATGAGCTCAACATACGTTGGAATGTTCATACCCGCCGGACAAGCCGAGTAGCAGGGAGCTGTCCATTTTGAAGCATACTGAAAGGTCGATTTTACCGGTTTTTTGTTGTCAATCGATTTATCGAACTCGTCCTTGAAATAGTTGATTGCATGCAATATCGGAATGGGGCCTGTTTTGCCAATATAACATTTAGATGTATCCGAGATATATTGCCCCAACATCTTCAACTGCGCGATATCACCTTTTACTCCACTCCCAGCAGCAATTTTTTTTAGGATGGTGGACATAACCGTCGTTCCAATCCGGCAAGGAAAACACTTCCCGCAGGACTCCTTTTGTACTTCCTGCATATAGCGTGAGCACATCTCCACTATTTCAGTAGCGCTATTTGTCAAGACAATACCTGCCCACCCCATGAAGGCGCTGATACGATTCTCCTTATCAAATTCCAACGGCAGTGTGATTGAAGGAGCATCCTTCCATTTTTCAGGTTCGAGGCCCCTATTATCGACAATTTCATCATTCCATGAAGAAAATAATAATTTCATATATTCTACCCGGCAACTGGAGGTTTTCTGTAACTACATCCTTCGTTCAATGTATCCAAACGACCTAATTTTCTTCGGCATGACCATCGTTATAAAAGGTTTGCGGTCAGCCTTCTTTTCAAATTTCGAAAGAAACTCTTTATGTCAAGAGACACCTAAAAGCAACGTTTTTTTTTTAAAGTTTTAATCCATCCACATACCCTGAATTTTCCCGCATCCATCGTCTCAATAAGAGGTGACCTCCCAGTCGATAAGTCACACGCCAGCCCCGGTGTTTTCTATAAGACATTATAGCTCGGAATGGATTGTAAAACCGTTTCATTTCATTGATAATATTCATTTGAAGGGCATGGGCGGAGCCGGTTTCCGGATAGACCACCACATGCATGCCATCATATTTGGACCAATCTTGATGAATCAAACAATCCTTGTTTTCTTGAAAGGCGCGGGTACCTGGAAAAGGAGTCAAAGAGAACACCTGAATGGTATCGATGTCAAGGGAGATGGCGGCATCCACAATCTGTTTTGCCGTATCAGGACCATCATTTTTGTCGATGACGAACATCCCATGAATACCGATATGATGATCATGCAGATTTTTCACACACTGAGCCAACATTTCCGGCTGATGTTTTTTTCCATATTTTTTTAAGGTATCGATATTGACAGACTCAATGCCCACATACACAATTCGACACCGTGTTTCCTGCATGAGAGACAAAAGTTCTTTATCATAAGCCGCACTGACGCACATTTGTCCGGACCACCGGAGGGGAACCGCATTTTTTGCGATCAGCTCTTTCAACAGCGATTTGGTCCTGACAGGATTGGCGCAAAAATTATCGTCCCCAAAACAGACACTCCGATGCTGAATAGGCCTCAATTCGGCAATGACCTGCTCATGGGACTTGAACCGGTATTTTCTTCCGAATATGGGCGTGACGCTACAAAAAGAGCAATCGTGGGGGCAGCCCCTCGACGTTACCACGATGGGAGGAATCGTATCCGTGGAAACCTGTCGAGAGAGGAGAAAATCGGGGGACGGCGCCAATTCGAAATCGATGGGGTCCGGCATGCCGCCATGATAAACCGATCCATCGCTCTTCCGGTGTGAGACTCCTTTTAACCCATTTAATGGTTCTTTTTTTAAAATGGACTCGATCAACAGGGGAAGGGTTTCCTCGCCTTCACCAGTGACCACATAGTCGCAATGGGTTAAGGCTTCATCCGGCATGAATGTCACATGGGGGCCGCCCATGATGACTGGAATATTTTTCTTTCTCAAACCATCCGCCATGGCATAGGCTTCCTGAATGGTGCTTGAAAGAGAACCGATCCCTACGATATCGTAGGTTTCAAGGTTTTTCTGTTCGGCGGCGTTCATAGGTTTGATCCACACGTCACATCTATATCCCCTCTCTTTTAAAATCGCGCCCAGGGTGGCCACCCCCACACGGGGCAGATAGGTTCTGCTGTAAACATGAGTCTTTGGAGAAGTTGCTTCAACGAGGGCAATTTTAGGCGCTTTCATCAAACTTATTCCTTTTCTTATAAAATAGGTCGGACCATAGGAGATCCTTCAGGGAAGATCATAGGCGGAGCGTTGAAGGAAAGCCTATATAAGGACATTTTTGTTCAAGGTCATAGCCCACATGATCCGAGAAAGCAAAGGGAATTTACCACTGATTAACCGGGACTTATTCTTGACAAAAATATGAGGTTGGCCCAATATAACACCCAATCGGCTCATTTTTTCCTGATATGGTTTTTCCTACACTTTTGCAATGTAACAAAAAGCGGGGAAAGGATTGTTCACAATGAAAAAACAGGGGATGATCCCCATGCTTTTGGTGTGGGGAGTGATGATAACGACGCCCTCTTTGATGCACGCCGCAAGCCGGGTCTATCATCTGGGGCCTGTAAACGTCGAACTCTCCCCTCTTCCCCAGACGGAACCCAACACCATCTCTTTTACATTAAGGAACACGACCGCCTCTCCGGTTCGCTACTTTTCCATCACCTGCAAAATCATGAAAGAGGGATATCTGATCGACGAGAGAATCTGTAACGGATTCGGCATAGGCCCCAGCGGTTCCAAGGAGGTACAGGCCACCTTCCTATGGCTTCCGCCGGTCTTTGAGGTGGCCTTCGAAGCCAATAAAATTCGAACGGAAGATGGTGATATGTCGCTGAAAGAGCCCTTTTTCCCTGAGAACAGAACCGATCCCGTCTTAACAAAGAGGCCGGATGAATCAGACCTGGCAGAGGTTCCAACGGACCTGGTGCAAAACCAATTTGAGATCGGACGAAAGATCACCATCTATAACCAGGGAACCTGGTTTCCCGAACAGAGGTCTGGAAATGGCCGCTGACCGGAAAAGAAACCGTGACTCCTAAAAGTTTTCATTCAAGTTATTTCTTCAATCTTACATTTCTGTGTGGATAATTGAACAAAAATGTAATACTCTTTCTTCAAAAAATTCGATTGATATCGAGGGAAAGGCGCATCAATCCAAGGAAAGATAGGGTAATACCCAGCATGGCATCCAAATTGCTTTTATTGAGGGCGTGAAGAATAGCGCGAGAAATAATAACCCTTGCATATACTTAAATAACATACGGAGGATAATGACCAATGAAACCAAAAGATGTATTGAATTTTGCAAAAGAGAACGGCGCCAAGATCGTTGATATCCGGTTTATGGATTTCCCAGGGGTGTGGCAGCACTTTTCTGTTCCCATCAAAGAACTGGATGAGTCATCCTTTGAAGAGGGTTTCGGTTTTGACGCATCAAGCATCCGCGGGTGGCAGCCCATCAACGCCAGTGACATGCTCGTGGTCCCAGATCCTGATACCGCCAAAATGGACCCGTTCTTCGCTGACCCCACGCTTGTCCTGATCGGAAATATCATTGATCCCATCACCCACGAGCCTTATAGCCGGGATCCGAGAAACATCGCCAGAAAGGCTGAAAAATATCTAAAAAGCACCGGCATCGGAGACACGGTCTTTATCGGTCCGGAAGCCGAATTTTTCATTTTCGACAGTGTTAGATTCGCATCGGAAAGAAACGCCGCCTTCTATGAGCTCGACTCGATTGAAGGAACTTGGAACACCGGCCGGGAAGAATCACCCAACCTGGGATACAAACCCAGGCTCAAGGAGGCCTATTTCCCGGTTCCACCCACGGATAAATTCCAGGATCTCCGCTCCGAGATGCTTCTCACACTTCAGACCCTGGGGATCGATGTGGAGTGCCAGCACCATGAAGTTGCCACCGCTGGCCAGGCCGAAATCGATATGCGGTTCAAGCCCCTCCTCCAGATGGCGGACCAGCTGGCTTGGTTCAAGTATGTGCTCAAAAATGTGGCCTATCGCCGCAATCATACAGTCACATTCATGCCCAAGCCCCTTTATGGAGACAACGGGTCCGGCATGCATACCCACGTCAGTATCTGGAAAAACAACACACCGCTTTTCGCCGGAGATAAATATGCGGGTGTTTCCCAGGATGCCTTATACGCCATCGGCGGCATTCTGAAACACTGCAAGGCGCTGTGCGCCCTCACCAATCCGACCACAAACTCTTACAAACGGCTGGTGCCTGGATATGAAGCCCCGGTGAATCTGGCCTATTCGAGCCGAAACCGAAGCGCCGCGATCCGCATCCCCATGTACTCTTCTTCTCCCAAGGCCAAACGCATCGAATTCAGGACCCCGGACCCTTCATCAAACGGATACCTCGCCTTCTCGGCGATTATGATGGCGGTTCTGGACGGTATTCAGAATAAAATCGATCCCGGAAACCCCATGGACAAAAACATCTATGATCTTCCTCCGGAAGAATTGGCGGAAATTCCAACCGCTCCAGGATCGTTGAGTGAAGCGCTCCAGGCCCTCAAAGAGGATTCGGCCTTTCTGTTAAAAGGGGATGTCTTTACCCAGGACGTGCTCGACAAGTGGATCGAATACAAGATGGAGAACGAGGTGGACCCCGTCAATTTAAGGCCCCACCCCCATGAATTCATGCTCTATTTCGACATCTGATCTTTAAAAAAAGTCAACCGCTCTCTTTCCCGTGAAGCAGAGCGACGTCTCTCTCTGCTTCACCGTTCCAATCGCCAACCGACCGTCAAAACCCGCCGCAAGCAAAACGATTATCTTTCAATGCTCTCAATCAGCCCTTCGATTCTCGTTGTCAGCTGGCCGATATCGCCCGGTGAGTAGTCGGTTACGATTTTCAAAAATGGCAGATGGTGTCTCTCTCCGATATGCTTGCCCACCTTGAACGACTCCACATGGTATCCATGGCACGCCTGAAGAACGATATCGATGACAGCGTCCGGCCTGTACTTAGCGATCATCCGGTCGAGTTCAAATAAACGCCGGGTGTTGGGGGTCATGCAGGCGCATGGAATTTTGAGATATCGCTGGGCGATGGCCCGCAATGGGTCACCTGTGTTTTCCGCGATCATTTCGGAAAAGGGCTTCATGCCGGTACACGAGTCCAGCGCCACAATGACGCCCCCCGCCTCTTCGATAATTTTGAATACTTTGGCCGCGTCTCCCGCAGTGGGGCACCCGGTGATCAGGATGCGGGGCGCCCCTTTCCGGCCATGCACATATCCATTTTGTACACGGGCCTGAAGAACCTTAACCCCCTTTTCGAGAGTGTCATTGATCAGCTTGCCCCGGCCAGGTGTGGCGTAAAAAACGATATCGAGCATTTCCGCCCAGCCAAGGACCGGATTTTCAAGGGCGGAATGATCCAACATCTCCATGACCAGACGGTTTTTTTGGTTGTTCTCTCTGATCGCCTGCTCGATGGCCTCATCATCGGCCTGGACTTCAAACGTTTTTTCAAGAAATCCTTTGAGTTTTTTGATCATGGTTGTCCAGTTATCGAGGGCTTCCGGCTCATCGCAGAGCTGGGGAAGATCCATGACATGGAGCGGTTTTCTGGACGCGATCAGTTCGAACATTTTTTTCTTGCCGTCGCAGGTGGTTTCGGCGATCACCGCTTCGGCGGCCCAATAAAAGGGGCAGGCATCCTTTTCGATGAAACCATAACTCGACTTGATGAGCGGGCACAGATTGGCTGGCAGGGTCGCCTCGGCGGTCTCGATGGTCGCGTTTGAAAACGCACATAAGACGGCGGGCGTGAGATCAAGGGCGATCATCAGTTCGACCGGCGCATAGCCGCAGTAGATACCGACCACATGTTTTCCGTTTTTCTTCTGATCCTCAATATAGCCAAGCGCTCTTTTAGCAGGAGGCTGGCCGGCAAATCCATCATTGAATATGGGTTCGACGCTCTTCATTTTTTTCACCTTTCTCGTCTTCGATTCTTTTAACTTCGTTGTCCATGTAACGCACAGCCCAAGGCCCCCACCAGTTGCGGGTCATCGGGAATAATCACTTCAACGCCCAGCTCCTCCCGAAGGAGACCGGCCACACATGAATTGAGAGCGACGCCACCGGCGAACATGAGCGTTCGCCCGGTGGAAACACGTTTTAAAATATTGATGGCCCTGGAGACGATGGATTTATGAATGCCAAGGGCGATCTCGCTCCGGGGAACCCCTTGTGTCACGAGCGAGATGACCTCGGATTCGGCGAACACGGTGCACATGTTGTTGATCGGCTCGGCCCGGCTGGCAAGACGGGCCTCTTGGGCGAACTCCTCGTACCTGAAACCAAGGGCCGCCGCCATGATTTCGAGAAAGCGGCCGGTCCCTGCCGCACACTTGTCGTTCATTTCAAATCGCTCTACACCGCCTTTCGGATCAATGGTGATCGCCTTGGTGTCCTGTCCCCCGATATCGAGCACGGTTCCGCATGACGGGGCGATATGGGCGGCCCCGACGGCAAAGGCCTTGAGTTCGGTGATCACCTCACCCTTTCGGTAATTTTTAAAAAGATGCCTGCCATAACCGGTGGCCACAATGGTATCGTAAGAAACGCCTTCAAGAAGATAGTCACACAAGCCCATGGGGTTATAGGTGCTGGGCCTCTTCTTCCGCACCACTACCTCGCCGTTGTCAATCACAATCAGCTTGATTGTCCGTGAACCAATATCGATACCTGCGGATCGACTCATGGATGACGCTCCATTTTGCTCACCTTCACGGCGCAGGCCTTGAACTCGGCGGTCAAGGTATCGGGATCGGAGGCGGAATTGGTGAGCCAGTTGGCGTTCCCTTCGCGAAAGTGAAAGGCCATCCCGACCAACCTTTTGGGCACT
>JAGVHJ010000141.1 GCA_020056645.1 Desulfobacterales bacterium | reverse complement strand
CATGGTTCCTTTGGCCCTGAATCATTATTTTTTCGTTTTCATGGTTGAGTTTTTCTTGATCGCCGCGTTCGCCTTTTTGAGGGTATCGCTTAAAACATCAATATCCACCGGCTTCTGCAGATAGGCGAAGGCTCCCAGCTTGAGACAGGTCTCCCGGTCTTTTTCCGACCCGTGGCCGGTCAGGATGATGACGGCGATCTCTGGCCGGCTCTTCTTGACACGGCGCAGCACCTCGATACCATCTATCCCCGGCATGTTGAGATCGAGAATCATGACCTCTGGGTCATCTTTCGAAATGAGATTCAGGGCCGATTCACCATCGTAGGCGACAAGCGAGCCCATTTCACGCATCAGGAGCCGTTCCGAGAGGGTCTGCACAAACTCACGTTCATCATCCACCAGCAGAATTTTGGAGGGCATTTCAAAATTGTATTTCCGGTAGATATCGGTCTGGTAAAACCCCTTTCCCACCTGGGTGTCCACGCTTTTAACGCCCGGAACCTTTTGGGCGATGGTTTTCAGCTCCTCTTCGAGCCTGCTTAAAAAGAGCACGTTCTTGTTGATGGTCAGGGTGACATGTCCATCCCTCGAAAAGACATCCGCCGCATGTCCTTCCTTGGCGAGGGCCACCTCCACCTGGGCGGACAATTGAAAATCGAGGGCCCTCTTTTTCGACTCCTCCGTGGGCTTCACGACGTCGCTCTGTAGATAATCGGATATCAGGGAAACGCTCTTGGCATCATCGGTTTTATCCACCGGAACCACCATGTCATAGAGGCTATCGGCCCAGGGGTCGTTCGATTTGAAGATCGTGTTGACAAAGGCGCTTAAATTTTCGTCGTGATTTTTAATCTGAGCATTGGCCTCTTTTTCCACTATCTTTTTTTCTTTGGAGGCGAACTGGACCCGGTAGGCCACATCGCCGATGAGAAGCACTCTCAAGACATGGGTGATCGATTTGGGAACCAGAAGACCGGCCGCACCGTCGATAATGAGATTGTCCTTTTCCAGAACCTGGGCCATGGCCAGCTTGAGCCATGCGATGGCCCGCTCTTTCTCATGGGTGAAATTGTTGAAAAGAGAGTTTTTCGATGTAAAGGCCCTCTGTAGGCTCTTTTCGCTCACTCCAGATAGCTCATGGGCCTTTTTAACGATTGCGTCATCATCGATCACTGGATACCCGGTTTTTTTTTGAATACCCGCGACGATTGCTTCCTTGTTGCAAAAGATTCCGCTTACGATTGTAATTACAGGCATATTTCCCCTCTCCTAGTTCTTGACGTCCGACAGATGACGGCACGTGGTCAACAGCGGGCATGTTTTTTCCTGGCTATCCCGGTGGGTTTGGTCATAGACCGTGCGGATGGCCTTTTCCATGGTTGGAAAAATATTATCGCCGCCGATATTTTCAAAAAGATGGGTTCTTTTCAGAACCGCCATCACCGTTTCATTCACGCCGCTTAACGAAATTCCATAGCCGGAACTTCTCAGGCGGTCAACGATCAAGGCCAGGGTCTCTTCTCCCGAGGTATCGATATCGTTTATTCCGTTTGCGGCGATGATAATGTGCTTCAGATTTTTCCGGTTCACGATCCGGCTGTCGATCTCCTCTTCCAGGTAGCTCGCGTTCGCGAAAAACAAGGGGCCCTCGAAACGGATAAGGTCGATATATTCACAAGCGGCTAACTGATGAGCGCCGATCTCCCGTAAGCTTTCATCTTCGTGCCGTGAAAGGGAGGAAATCTTGGGCCTCATGCTCTTATAAAGGAACATGCCCAGGGAGAGGACCACGCCCACATAGATTCCTTTTTCGAGGTGGGGCGCGAAAACCAACGTAAAGATAAAGGTGATGATGGAGATAGCGCCGTCATACCACTGGGTTTTCCAGGCATGAACAAAGCCGCTCACGTTCAAGAGACCGATCACGGCCATCATGATCACCGCGGCCAGGGTGGCGTTGGGCAGGTGATATAAGAGCGGGGTGAGGAAAAGAAGGGCGATCACGACCACGATGCTGGTGATAACGCTCGACAAACCGGTGACGGCTCCAGACTGGAGATTCACGGCGCTTCTTGAAAAAGAACCGGAAGTGGGATAGCTCTGCCCGATTGAGCCCATGATATTCGCTACCCCCTGACCGATCAGCTCCTGGTTGGGATCAATGCGCTGGCCGGTTTTGGAGGCCATGGCCTTCGCGATGGCTATCGCTTCCATGAAGCCAAGAAGGGAAATGATGATGGCGGCAGGCAATAGTTTGAGAACAACCGCCGTTTTCACTTGAGGGAGGCCCAATGTGGGAAGCCCTTTTGGAACATTCCCGACCACGCCGCCGCCGCCCATGATCACCACGTCCTTTTCATTCACACGCTTGTTCCCAAGCCGTATCCGCCAGATCCGCCCATCGGTTTTAGCGCCTTCGGGGGTTTTTTCCTTCAGATACAAGGTCATTTTTCCATCCTCGGCGGTCACGGCCCGGAAGAGGGTGTTCCGAAGCGTTTCCCGGAGGGTGTGGGCGCGATGTTTCTCTGTCTCCATCTCCATCTGGATCATATTGAGCTGATGGGTGAGGGTCAGTTTATCGAGTCCCCCGCCATGAACCTCTTCCAGGGCCGAAATTTTCTTGGATGTTTCGGTACGATTGACGCCCAGCTCGGCGACCTTATCCATGGCGGCGTTGAAGGAAAGGAGCCGCTCTTGTGTCTCACTCGATTCAAAACAGGAGATATCCACCTTTTTGTTGTGCTCGAATCCGGTTCCCCAGGCGATCAGGGTGGTCACCACAACGGCCACGAGCACATTGGGAATCCGGGGATTGAGACGCTTCAGGATAACCATGATGGCGATGGAAAATAGGCCGATGACAAGGGTGGGCCAGTGGGTGTAATTGATCGCCGCTTGAACGACCCGAATGACGGTCTCATAGTGGTGCGCGGCATTATCCACATCCACGCCGAATAGCTTGGAAAGCTGGGAGGAGGCGATGATAAGGGCCGCGGCGTTGGAAAAACCGTTAACGACTGGGTGGGCGAGGAAATTCACGATCAGGCCCAGACGAAAGATCCCCAGGGACAATTGAAAAATGCCGACCGTGAGGGAAAGAACCACCGCATAGGTGATAAACTCCTGGCTTCCCAGGGTCGCCAGGGGTTCAAGGGCCGCAGCCGTCATAAGGGAGACCACGGCCACCGGGCCGGTTGAGAGCTGTCGGCTCGAGCCGAAAAGGGCGGCCATCATAGGCGGTAAAAAGGCCGCATAAAGCCCAAAATAAGCTGGAAGGCCCGCCAGTTGGGCGTAAGCCATGGACTGGGGAATCAAAACCAGGGCCACGGTCAGGCCCGCCATGAGATCAATCTTGAATTTAGAGGCGTCGTAAGCCTTGAACCACTCAAGAAAGGGAAAAATTCGCGCTAGCATATCATCATACCTCTTCTCTTCTTATTCAAACCGGTGATCTCTTAAAAGGTTGGTCCAGACACCTTTGACACCATCCACATCTTTTAATAAATCACACACCTGCAGATTGATCTTGCCGGAATCCGAGTGGGAGTTGTGGAAATGGACGTGAACCACCCCCTCTTTGGCGCTCACCTTGATCGCCGGAAACTTTTCTACTAAAAGAGCCTCCGCCTTCGCCGCAAGGAGCCGGTCCAGGAACTCTCTTTGGGAACTTTCCGTGGTATTGAAGCAGGGATAGGTCGACACATGGGCCAGGATATCCACGGCCTCATCCACGGAAATGGAATCGATGTGAAGCACGATATCGTAGAGACTCGCATTAAAGGTATCCATGCCGTAGAGGTGAAGACCCCATTTGCGGCGCTCTTCATCATCCTTGGCCACGATCTGACGGGCTTTCGCCTCGGCGATATTTTCCCGCTTCATCTCCTCCCGAACCCGGTCTTCCAGATTGGCGATAATCCTTACCTTCATCACATGGGAGATGCCCTGTAAAAAAAAGTGGCCCGCAAGGCCGTGATAGACGACATTTCCTTTGGCCACATGTTCGAGCAAGGCTTTTTTGATGTAGGCCACATACTTCTCCTTGCCGTGGGTGAACCGCTCTAGAATCGACGGCGCATCATGAAGCGCCCGGATCAGCTTGACCTCGGGAATGTTGAACTGCTCGGAGGTCTCGATCAGGATATCCCGTGAGACGCACTCATAGGAAAGTTTAGACGCGAGTTTTTCCGCGATCTCCTTTCCCTTGCTGTAAGACCCCCTTGAAATGGTAATAACCGGCATAACGCTTCTCCTCCTTAATAAACTATACGTTAAATCGTAATATGATTCCTTTTTCCTGGGCCAGCCTATCCGCGCGACCGTTGATCGTTTTCACGATTCTCTCAAGGGCGGACCACGACTCACAGGGTAGCTCCCCTGGACCCGAAGAGGGGCGGCCCACCCCTCCCGAATCCTCCTTGCAGAGGATATTGATTATTGTCTCGCCTTCTTTTATTTCCGGAACGATCATGAGACTTCCGCCCCTGGGAACGCATCCCATCATGCTTTCAATGGCCATTAACAGGGCCATTTCAAATCGAACCGCATGGGTCCGGATCATTGGGGGCGCGGTAGAGGTTTCCACATGAATTTGAATCTCGAACGATCTGCTTTTCCGTTCGATGAGAGCCGCCAACATGCGGGCGGTAGCAACGATATCGATCTCTTTTTCGTCATTGTCCGGGGCATGGGCGAACTCGTTCAGGCTTTTGATCAGGGTAGAGCCTCTAATGGCCTGATTTTTGATGGTTGTGAGGGATTTCTGGAACTTTTCGAAAAAAGGAAGCTCTTTATCCCGGTTCATGAGAAGGATATCCTCCATGAGCCCAGCGGTTTCCTTGATGACGGCGATGACATTCTGAAGATCGTGGGTGACGCCCGCAGTGACCTTTCCAAAAAAGCGGAGATCATCGGCTGATTTTTCTGTCAATGGTATCTCTCCCTTTTACTCGATGTTCAAGTTTTTGTTAATTTTCCCAACTCCGGCGTTGGAAAAAAATTTTGATCCTCGAAATACGCCATGTATTCCTGCGGTCAAATTTTTTT
>JAGVHJ010000444.1 GCA_020056645.1 Desulfobacterales bacterium | reverse complement strand
TATGGATTGCAAATGCCAGATAACAGGAAGCGCATATCATCGGATTGGCGGTGAGGAATGGGATTTTTGCAATAGAACCAGCCGTATCCCTAAAAGCAGGCCTTTAATCATTCTCCAGGGGAGAGACGAGAGCCGTGACGGGTCAAGCATGGAATCATATCATAGGCGGTTTTTTCTTGTTCGGCCAATGGTTCATGGGAAAGCGTCTCGTTGTAGCGGGAGCTATGTGGGTCATGCTTTTTGTATCGGTGGCCGGAGCGACCGATAGGGTTTCCATTGAACGGATACGCTTGGCGAAAAATCCTTACAGAATGCTCATCACCGTATCCGGAGAACCATCCTATAAAATCATCCAAAGCGATTCCAATGAAATCGTTATCGCATTCCGCCATTCGCGGATATCGAAAAATTTGAAAACGAGCGGGGATGGGAGGCCTTTTATCGAAAGCATCACTCTCGAACGAGCCTCTTCGGAAGTCGTAAGCTTTGTGGTTAATACGAAAAAGCGGCTTACAAGTGTCCGATCGGCCTGGGACCGTTCTCGAAGAACCCTGGTCGTTAGCCTGAACGAAGCGCCAAAGATCGGAAAAGGGAAAGCTGAAAAAAAACAAGCGGATAAAGTAACGGCCGAGAAGAGTTTGAAAGAGGCCAAGACGGGGCCGGCTGAAACGGCAACGGCGCACGATATCCCCAGCCGTCAAGAGCCTGCCCAGGAAACCGGGCAACCCGGCAAGGCTCGGTTCAAGGGCGTCATGGATGATCTTCTCATTCAACTGAAAGAGGCTCCCTGTGAAAAGGGAGAGGTGATTTTGGATGCGATCCGGGATTGTGAAAAGCAGTTATGGGAAAAGGCGGTCCAGACCCTCACCGCTTTTCTTGAGAGTGAAGCGAACTCCCCCTGCGGCGACGAGGCCTTGATTTTAAAGGCCTATGCATTTTTTAAAGCCATTCCGGAAGAGGGCGACAGTGACCGCTATTTAAAGGCCGCGGAGCTTTTTCAGAATCTGATCAGTTTTTCTTCCAATTCGCCCTATCTTCCCTATGCCTTGGCAGGACTGGCGAAGGTGAATCTGGCCCTGAAAAACACACCGGAAGCCAAAGGCTATTTGAAGGTGATACACGGCAATCATAAAAATTATGCCGGCATGCCTGAAGTCATGCTGGAGCTGGGGCGGATCTATAACGCCACCGGCCAGTCAAAACAGGCCATCGCTCTTTTTAAGGAAGCGGCCAAACGGCTTCCATCCGGTTTGCGCAGCATCGACATCGATATTGAACTGGGAAGGGCTTTCTACAACACCCAAAACTACGCGGAGACGAACTCCGTGTTGAAAGAGGTGATCAAGGCGGACGCCAAAATCGTTTATGAAAAACCGGACATCTTGATTCTGCTGGGAAACTCCTGCTACAATACGGGAAAAACAACGGAGGCCAGGGAGTATTTGGGCATGGTCTATAATCTGTTTCCCCAGACCGAACTCAACCACGAATATTTGACAAAGATCGGCGATACATACAGGGATGAGAAAGAGGAGGAAAAAGCCATAGAAATCTACCGGCTGGTGACCGAGAACTACCCAAAAACATCGGGGTTTGTCATGAGCACCATGCGTCTTGCCGATTTAAGCAAAGAGGCCCCGGAAAAAGAAAAGATGTACCAGCTGATCATCAATGATTTTCCGGAGCATGAACTCTATATGATCGCCATGATGAGGCTTGCTGAGTTATATGACCGGGAGGGGGAACATCTAAAAAGTATCGAAACCATTAAAAAACTCCTGGAACAGGGGGCGGTCGGAGCCTTGAAAAAAGAGGCCCTCTCCCTGCTCGAAAAGACGACCATTTCCCTTTTTAAGAACTATCTGAAGTCGAATCAGCCAGCGGCGCTGCTGACCCATTTCGAGGCCAACAAGGATATCCTGCGCGGATCGAAAAATCCCGAGTTTTTAAGCCTGGTAGGAACCGGGTATTTCCGGGCGCATCTTACGGGGCCGGCGCTCGATTACCTGCAAAAAGCATATGCTTTATACGGAAAAAGAGGAAAACCGGCGGATCTCACAATGGACCTGGCCGTCGCCCTTCAGGAAAACGGCAAGAAGCCGGAGGCGTTGGATGCGTTCACCACATATATCGCTCTTTTCGGAGAGTCGAAACACGCATCGAAGGCCTATTACCGGCGGGGCCTCATCTATTCAGAGATGAACAAACAGGATAAGGCCATCGAGAATTTTCGGCTGGCCTTTGACAAGAGTGGCGACAATAACGAAAAGATACGGATCTTGATTTCGGAGTCCGATGCCCATAAATCTCTGGAAAATTATAAAATCGTGGCGTTGCTTCTTGAAAAGGCCATAGAGATACTCGCGTCCGGTCCTTACGAAGATTTCAGA
The DNA here is from genome assembly GCA_020056645.1 of Desulfobacterales bacterium. Lineage (GTDB taxonomy): Bacteria > Desulfobacterota > Desulfobacteria > Desulfobacterales > JAHIVH01 > JAHIVH01. Next base: position 245 of record JAGVHJ010000444.1, on the reverse strand, counting down.
TCCATTTTTCTGATTCACCGGAATCTTGGGGAGACCTATATGAAACTCAAGGAGTATGTGAAGGCGTCGGAAGCCTTCAGCATGGCCTTGAAGTTTTCCGATAAGGAAAAAAATAATGCGGATGTGTTGTTTATGCTGGGAGACTCCTATCAAAAGTCCGACGCTCTTTTAAAAGCAGTCTCTGCGTTCGAGGCGGTCCGGAAGTCGGGAGACCTCTTCTGGGGCAAGCTTGCCGATGAACGATT
>JAGVHJ010000154.1 GCA_020056645.1 Desulfobacterales bacterium | reverse complement strand
AAACTATTCTTACGATGCAACGCGCTGCATAAGACACCATGACGCCGAGCAGAACAACGTCAAAACGCTATTCTTGCATCGTCGGAGCCCAGTGCCCCCGAAAAAAATAGGGAACGAACAAAACGGGTTTTTCGCCATCTTGATGAATCGCTGCTGAATAGTTACTTTTATTTTGCAATTATCTTCTCGGATAACCAGGGATCACCCCCTGCACGAAAAGCGCCTCTTTTTTTATTGTCAAAGGAACAAAAATGGTTCAAAAGAGACACTTGACGTTTGGGAGCATTCATCGTCCATCCGGCTCCTGATCTTTTACATTTAAGGATGGACAAACACGTTCAGGAGGTTTTTTAAAAAATGATACACGACAGCGTTGACAAGGTAAAAACAGGCAAAACATCATGCGGCTCCTCTCACGGCCAGGACCCCCAGCAGCGTCTGGTTCAGGAGTCGCTCGCAAAAATCAAACACAAAATTCTCGTCATGAGCGGCAAGGGAGGCGTTGGAAAGAGCAGCATCGCCGCCAATATCGCCGTTATCCTCGCAAACAAAGGCTATCAGGTAGGCCTCATGGATGTGGATGTCCATGGGCCGAGCATCGCCCAGATCATGGGCTTGACCGGGCTCCTTGATGTGACTCAGGATAAACGGCTCATTCCCGTTGCGGTCAAGGAGAATCTGAAGGTGATCTCCATGCAGTCCCTCATGCAGGAAAAAAACCAGGCGGTCATCTGGAGAGGTCCGGTCAAAGCCAATATTATTCATCAATTTATTGGCAACGTCCAGTGGGGGAATTTGGACTTCCTGGTGATCGACTCTCCGCCGGGAACCGGTGACGAGCCCCTGACCGTGGTCCAGGCGATCAAGGACGCGAGATCCGTGATCATCACCACTCCCCAGGAGGTGGCGCTGGCCGATGTTCGAAAATCGATTAATTTCTGCAAAACCGTCAACGTCGATCCGCTGGGGCTCATCGAAAACATGGGTCCCTTCACCTGTCCGGGCTGCAATATCAAAATCAGCCTCTTTAAAAGCGGCGGTGGAATAAAAACCGCCCAGGAGATGGATATTCCTTTTTTGGGCACTCTCCCCTTTGAGCCCCATGTGGTTGAAGCCTGCGACGATGGGAAGCCCATCGCCGACGAGACCGGGAAAAGCGAATTCACCGAGGCCTTGACCAGAATCGTCGACACGATGATCAAGGCGCTACCGTAACACTCGATCTTCAAGTTTTTAGGAAATTTTTTCCCAACGCCGGAGTTGGGAAAATTAACAAAAACTTGAACATCGAGCAACAACAAAGGGACGCGGATGATGGAGAGAGCCGACCACCTCTTGACCGATATCAGGAAAAGGCTGGACGCGGACGAAGATGAGCGTCTTTCGCCTTTCGCCACCCGGAGCATGGCGGCCATCCGGAGAAAAGAGGAGCCCATGATCCAGGAGGGCTACCGGCAGAGCTTCGGCGTGGACACGGACCGGATCCTAAACTCCCTCTCCTACACCCGGTACATCGATAAAACCCAGGTCTTCTCCCTGATCAAAAACGACCACATCACCCACCGGGTGCTCCATGTGCAGCTCGTCTCGAAAATCGCCCGGACCATCGGGCGTTTTCTAAGGCTCAATGAAGACCTGATCGAGGCTGTGGCCTTGGGTCACGATATCGGCCACGCCCCCTTTGGCCACGACGGCGAACGCTTCCTTTCCGACCTCTGCAGGGTCCATCTGAACGAGGCGTTTCACCACAACGTCCAGAGTGTCCAGTTCCTGGAAAAAGTGGAAAAAAAAGGAGTTGGGTTGAATCTCACCCTCCAGACCCTGGACGGCATCCTCTGCCACAACGGCGAAGTTCATGATCAGTTCCTGACACCCGATACCGGAAAAACCTTAGAGCGCATGGTCCAGGAGATTGAAGATCTGAAACAGGGGCAGGCGACGAATCTTCGGCCCATGACTCTTGAAGGGTGCGTGGTCCGCATGGCCGACACCATCGCCTATGTGGGGCGGGACATCGAAGACGCCATCCGTCTGGGCCTTATCAAACGATCGGAGATTCCTGCTCCGTGCCGGAGAATTCTGGGCGATACCAACGGCACCATCGTCTACCATCTGGTCACCGATCTCCTGAAAACGAGCCATGGCGAAAATCAGATCGGTTTTTCGGACGCGGTTTCATCCGCCTTCAAGGCGATCCGGGCTTTCAACATGGAACGGATCTACATGAACCAGCGGCTTAAAAAATATAACTCTCTCATCCGGGAGATGTTCGAGACCCTTTTTACCACCTATGCGAGAGATATCGCGTCCGAAAACCATCGTTCGGCCATCTTCACCCATTTCCTGAAAGAGATGAGCGGCCGCTATACCTCCAATCACCGGCCCCAGGAGATCGCAAGGGATTTTATCTCGGGCATGACCGACTCCTATTTTTTGCGGTCGTGTCCCGAAAACCGGTTGCCGGAAACCATGATTCTGTGAAGAGCGGCCCATGCACCAAGAACGAACCTACCGGCGCCGGCTCCTCTCCCCTGAACTTAAACCGTTCCGGGCCGCGATCCTTGAGACCGATCTCCACATTCAGGCGGAAAAAATTTTAGAGGCGGAAGCCGTCGCATCGATCATCACCCACCGGCACACCGTCGAAGCCTATATCGAGAGCCGCCCCGCCTTTTTAACCTCCCTCGCGCCCCTTTCCATGGAACCGCTTCTTCCAGAAATCATCCGAGAGATGATGGCGGCGGCGCAGGCTTCCGGCGTGGGTCCCATGGCGGCGGTGGCGGGGGCCATCGCCGAAAGGGTTTTCTGGGATCTCGCCCCCTTGTCGGATCAGCTCATCATTGAGAACGGCGGAGATATTTTTTTAAAGATGAGCCACCCGGTGACCATTGGAATTTTCGCTGGGGAATCCCCCCTGAGCATGAAAATCGGGCTTTTGATCAACCGCCCTGGCTCGCCATTTTCCATCTGCACCTCCTCGGGAACCGTGGGCCATTCCCTGAGCTTCGGGAAGGCCGACGCGGTCTGCGTGACAGCGGACAAAGGAGCCTTGGCCGATGCGGCGGCCACCGCCATCGGGAACCGGGTCCAGACGGAAAAGGAGATCGAGACGGCCCTCTCTTTTGGCAAGGGTATTTCCGGCGTCACGGGAATTGCCATTGTCTTGAACCGGGCTGCGGGTTTCTGGGGAAATCTGGAGCTGGTTAGGCTTTAAGGAAAAAAAGGTTGAAGTTTATTGAGGAAAAGAGTAGGTGAAAACACGGAATCACATTAACCCTGTATATGGAGAGACCCCATGAAAAAAATAAAATTCGCCCTCTTCCTGATCTTTGTGATCTTTTTCGGCCTTGTCGTTTATCAGAACCTCCCCTTCCTTGTCTCAAGACACGCCTTTATTTTCGATATCAAGCTCATGGACTTTTATACCTATCACCACACGTTCCCGGAATTTGAAAACGGGCTCTACTTCCTGGGATCTTTTTTCATCGGGTTGATCGTCGCCTACATTTCTCTTCTGAAACTCCTGTTCAAATCCAGAAAGACGGTCAAGGGCCTCAACCAAAACCTCCTTGACAAAAATAAGGAGATCGGGGATCTCAAAAAGAGCCTTGCGAACAAGGAGAGCGTTCTTCCGGCCGAAAAAGCCCCGGAAGCTTCCGAAGCATCGGCGTGAGATACCCCTTTTTGAAAGTCATTGATTGAAACTTAAACCGTTTGCCGATGACTGAGCCCAAACAAACGCCCATGATGGCGCAATATCTGGCTATCAAGGAGAGCTATCCGGACGCCATTTTATTCTACCGGATGGGTGATTTCTATGAGATGTTCCTTGAAGACGCCAAGGTGGCGTCACGGCTTCTGGAAATCACCCTCACGAGCCGGAATAAAAACACCGAGGAATCGGTTCCCATGTGCGGTGTTCCCGTGCGGGCCGCAGACACCTATATCGCCAAGCTCATCTCTTGTGGGAAGAAGGTGGCGGTGTGCGAACAGGTGGAAGATCCAGCCCTGGCCAAAGGCCTTGTCCGGCGGGAGGTGGTCCGGGTGGTCACCCCTGGGATGATCATTGATGAAGCGCTTCTCGACGAGACATCCAACAACTTCATCCTGGCGGTCTCCCTCCTCCACGATCGGGCAGGGCTTGCATTTCTCGACATTTCAACCGGCACCTTCAAACTGACGGAGAGCAGGGATATCCGGGCCATTGCCGACGAGGCGGCCCGGATCGACGCGAAAGAGCTCCTTCTCCCCCAAAGCGCCCCGGAGGGGATCTTTTACAGCAGCCTCTTGGATAAATTCAGGGAGAAACCGGTCAATTTTCTATCCGTAAAAGCGTTTGACCCATCCCACGCCAGGGAGCTTCTCATCTCCCAGTTCACCACCCGCTCCCTGGAAGGATTCGGCTGTGAATCGCTCTTGGCCGGGATATCGGCCGCGGGCGCGCTTCTCTCCTATGTTCAAGATACCCAGAAACAGGCCGTGGCCCATCTCCTCTCCCTGGAGACCTACGCCCTGGGGAACCATCTGATCCTGGATGACCTGAGCCTGAAAAACCTCGAACTCATCGAAAACATCCGGACCGGCAAAAAAAAAGGCTCCCTCTTCGGCGTCCTCGACCTGACTGAAACCGCCATGGGGGCACGGCTTTTGAAAAGCTGGGCCCGGTATCCGCTCTGCGATCGGGACGCGATCCTCTTTCGTCAGATGGCGGTTCGTGAGGCCCTCGACGCCCCCCTGATCCGGAAGGATTTAAGAGACCACTTGAAAAATGTCCATGATATAGAGCGTCTGGGCACCAAGATCTCAATGGGACGGTGCAACGCCAGGGATCTCACCGCCTTCAAGCACTCCCTTCTCGCCTTGCCGGAAATATGGTCCGCTTTGGAAGGCCTTTCCTCCCCCATTTTTAAACCCGGTTTCGACATCGTCACGCTGACGGTGTTGGGAGAGCTCATCGAAGGCGCCATCCGGGAAGATGCGCCGCCGGTCATTAATGAAGGGGGAATGATCAAGGAGGGGGTCAACAGCGAACTCGATGAGCTGATCCTGATCAGCAGGGACGGGAAAAGCTATATCGCCGAGCTGGGCGCAAAGGAAAAGGAGAAGAGCGGGCTCTCTTCCCTGAAGGTCCGGTACAACAAGGTGTTCGGCTTTTTCTTGGAGATATCCAAGGCCCAGTCCGAGCGTGTCCCCTCCCACTACATCCGTAAACAGACCCTTGTGAACGCGGAGCGCTACATCACCGAGGAGCTGAAAAGTCTGGAGTACAAGGTGCTTCACGCCCAGGAGCAGCGGGGAAAACTGGAGCTCGATATCTTCAACGACATCCGGGGCCAGATCAATGAAAAAAGCGCTCTGGTTTTTCAATGCGCGGCCTTTCTTGCCCGGATCGACGCCTTGCTGACACTGGCGGAGGTGGCGAGCATTTCTGACTATTGCCAGCCCGAGATCAATGAAACCGGCCAGATCCATATCGAAAACGGCCGCCATCCAGTGGTGGAAAAAGGGTTTAGCGGCGAACGGTTCGTGCCCAACGATATCGACATGGACGACGAGAGCCGGCAGGTTCTGATCATCACAGGCCCCAACATGGCCGGGAAATCGACGATTCTCCGCCAGGTGGCCATCATCACCATCCTCGCCCACATGGGCTCCTTTGTTCCGGCTTCATCGGCATCCATCTGCCTGGTGGACCGGATCTTTACGCGGGTGGGAGCCCTGGACAACCTCTCCTCGGGTCAGAGCACCTTCATGGTCGAAATGGAGGAGACCGCCAACATCATGAATCACGCCACGCCCAGAAGCCTCGTGATCATGGACGAGATCGGCCGGGGCACCAGCACCTTCGACGGGCTCTCCATTGCCTGGGCCGTATCCGAATATCTCCACGACCTGAACGGAAAAGGGGTGAAAACCCTCTTCGCCACTCACTATCACGAACTCACGGAGCTCGCGGAGACCAAGCCCAGGGTCAAAAACCACCACATCTCCGTGAAAGAGTGGAACGACACCATTATTTTCCTGAGAAAGCTGGCCGAGGGCGGAACCAACAGGAGTTATGGCATCCAGGTGGCGCGGCTTGCGGGGCTTCCCCGGTCTATCATCGACAGGGCGAAAAAGATCCTCTCAAAAATCGAAACCGACCACAACCGGATCTCTTTCAAGCCGGAAATCCGGAAAAAAACCGCCCACGGTGGGGACACTCAGGAGCATCAGCCCTTTGTTCAGCTCTCACTTTTCAGAAAACCCGAGGAAATAATTATAGACAAACTGCAAAAACTTGATATTTCAATGATGACGCCTTTGGAAGCGTTGAATGTGTTAAGCAGGCTGAAAGATAAATTAAAAAAGATCGATACCACCGATTCATGATTCAGAAATACGTCCCCAGAGTCCCTGAAACTATTCCGCCCCGGAAAAAAATGAGACCGTTTCTCTTCTGGAGATGGCGCCTTGTTTCACTCTTGTTGATTCTGGCTCTCTTTCCGGTTCCCATGGCCCACGCAAAGCTAACGGCCAAGGATCGATATTCGCTGGCGGAAAAAGAGATGGCGAAGCTGATGACGAATCCCTCTCTTCAAAAATATAGAGACAAGTGGCTCAAATGCATCGATCAGTTTTATGGGGTTTACGAAACCGATCCATCGGGCCCCTATGCGTCGGCAGGCCTTTACAAGGCGGGGGCGCTCTACCTCGACCTCTCCCGGATCTCGTGGCTTGAGAGTGATGAGGAGAAAGCAAAAGAAATCTTCGAAACGATCGTTCAGAAGTACCCCAAAAGCAAGTACCACATGCAGGCTGTAAAACACCTCAAGGCAAAGAGCGCCGTCAAAAAATCCCTGGCCTCCTCCGGGGAGGGTCCAAAGACCCTCCGGCCCAAGGTGGGAAAATCGAAATCGGCGCCTTCGCCGGAGCCGCCGCCGTTTGCCCCCCCAAAAAAGGATAGTATCCAAGAGATCATTCTGGATGAGCCCCAAGAGCCCAAGGAAGAGGCCTATTCGAACGATTCACAGGAGTCTCCTTCCCCGGCGGCGAACGGCAGACCGGCCATTGTTACAAGCCTGCGGTTCTGGTCCAATCCCAGCTATACGCGAGTCGTGGTCAAAACCAAGGGCGAACCCAACTATTCCCATCACATGCTGAAAAAGGACCCCTCAAACAACAAACCCCAGCGCCTCTTCATCGACCTTGCAAACAGCAGGATCGCCCCATCCCTTGATCGGCAGATTCCCATCAACGACCATCTGCTTGACAACGTCAGGGCGGGTCAAAACACGCCCGAGTCGACCCGGGTGGTGATCGATATCAAATCCTACGACAATTACAAGGTCTTCACCCTGAGAAATCCCTTCCGGATTGTCGTGGATGTGTGGGGAAAGAAAGGCAATACGCCGAAAGAGAGCGCAAGCTCCGGCTCACCGCCTGTATCATCGGGCGGCGGCGACAACACGCCCCTTCCCGGAAAGCTCTCCAAAGGTTCCCTGGCCCAGCAACTGGCCCTGGGTGTGAAAACCATCGTGATTGATCCGGGGCATGGCGGAAAAGATTACGGTGCTAAAGGATATATCAGCGGTGTTCATGAAAAGCATATCACCCTTGCCCTGGGACTCATGCTATCCAAAATGGTCCGTGAGAAGCTCAACTGTCATGTGATCATGACCCGCACCACCGACCGCTACATCCCCCTTGAAGAGCGAACCGCCATCGCGAACACCAAAAACGCCGATCTCTTCATTTCCATCCATACAAACGCCCACAGAAATTCGAGCGCCCATGGGATCGAAACCTATTTCCTGAACCTCGCGACCGATGAGGCCGCCATTTCCGTCGCCGCGCGGGAAAACGCCACATCCACCAAAAACATCAGTGACCTTCAATCGATCCTGGACTCCCTCATGCAGAACTCCAAAATCAACGAATCCATGAGACTCGCCGGGTTTGTTCAGAACACCATGACCTCAAAAATGAAAAAAAGTTACAGCAATATCAACAATAAAGGGGTCAAGCAGGCACCCTTTTATGTATTGCTCGGGGCCCAGATGCCGGCCGTTCTGGTGGAGACCTCTTTTATCAGTAATCCCAGGGAGTGCAAACGGTTGACCGACCCCAAGTATCAGATAGAGCTATGCGAAGGTATCCTGGGAGGCGTCCGACGCTATATTCAGGCCACCAATCCCACGGCCCTCTATAATCCAGCGCCTAAAAAAAGCAGGGTTGTGTTGCAAAAAATATTTTGAGGACGCAGATGTGGTGTGAAGAGAAATTTTAGGCATTAATTCGAAACAGATTTT
>JAGVHJ010000079.1 GCA_020056645.1 Desulfobacterales bacterium | reverse complement strand
TCAGACGGTTGCCATAACCCAAAAAAGCCTTGTGGATGTTGGCCACCGTATTTTCCACCATTCTCCACTTTCCCCCCCGCATGGAGCCGCTGGCGTCGATCAGGAGGGATACGCTCCAGTCGAGACTGGGAATCCTTTCGACTTCCTTGAAACATCTCCCGCTCAAGGGAACCCGGTAGAGACGTCTCTGATCGGTTTTACCGCTTAACAACCCACGGTTTGTAACTGTTTTCCGGGTGGCGTAGTTCTGAAAAATGGTTTTTAAACGGCCAACCATTCTCTTGTCGATCACCGGATGGGAGGGAATGTTGAAGTCCCATCTGGACATGGGAACCACCCTATCATCCTCGCCCCCTACCACCGAGCGGATCAAGGGGGTGATATCGGCGCTTTCTATCGCCAGATTGGTTTGGATCTCCAGGACCAGCGAGGCTTTCAGAGGGAGTGATCCGGGAGATTTTTTGGTCTTGTTTGGTGCGTCGGGTGACTGGATCGTTCGAAACCAGTGGAGCTGTTTTTTGATGATCGGTAACGATTGAATCTCGTCTCTGATTAAATCCCACACATTCAGAAAAAGATGCGCGCGCTGACGGCATTTCGCATCGATCCCCACGGGGAGGAAGAGGGTATCGGCCAGCTTTCCGGCCAGTGAATCCAATCCGTTCAGCAGCAGGACATACTCTTTCTTTTTCTCCCGTGCGGGAGTGAACTGCAAATGGCGGGTCCACCAAAAAAAGAAAAGCTCATCCACGGAAGGGGCGCTTGATGGAATCTTCCGGTCCAAGGCCTTCGTCTTTTTTTCCCTGGAGACACGGGTGTAGAGACCGAAGACGCTTTCCTCGGCCTTCCGGTCGATATAAATCTCTTCTCCGGTATAGACAAACCGTTGGAAGATCAGATGCTCCATGGGGGCCATTTTCGCCATCTCCGGTTCGAGGAGTTTCCAGAGATGGTCCGACCATTGGGTTTTATGGAGGGCTTCGCGAACAACAAGCCCCAGAAGGTTATCAAAGAGATTCGGTGGAACCGGGTACTCTCCCATCACCAGTTCCGGATTGATCTGGATGGCTGCTCCTTCGGAAGACATGCCCGTATATTCGATTCTTCCGATGTTCTCTCCGATGTGGCCCGCTACTTTTTGAAAAGCCCTGAGAACGTTGGCCAATTCGATGGATTCCCGGAACGAGGTGTTTTTTCTCCAGCACGATGAGATGCCGGAATCCTTAACCGTTTCCGGAAAGGCCGCGCCCTTTTGAGCCTTCCCTTGAACGCGAAAAAAAGGGGGCGGATTCTTCACCCGTTCAGATGTCAGGTTAATATCGCAGGTAGTTTCGGCCATGATAGGCTCCAATTCTCTTTTTTGATTCCACATGGAGCGATAACAGAACCGATTCCAGCATATCAAGGCTGATCTGTAAGCCAATGGAAAAGGCCTTCTCGATGCTTGCGCCAACAGACACCATCTCCGCGATCATGAGCGTGTGACGGGTGGAGACGATAATGGGTTCTCGCGTGTTGTCCCTCAGTTGATTGGCCACATTGACGATGGTTAGCGCGTCCTTTTCGTCAATGCCGGTTTTGAGGACCAGCACCCGGGTTTCCACCTCCCTGGGAAGATAGTCAAGGAGTGTGACGTAGAACCGGTCCCGGAGGGCTGCGTCAAGCATCTCGGTTCCCACGAACTCGTCTCCCTCGTTCAGGGTGGCGAAGAAGACCACCTTGTCAGCGACCTGGATATGACCCAGCTCGTCTGTAAAAATATGCCTGCTTTCTGACAAAACCGAAAAGAGCATGTTCAAAGCCTTGGGGTGCTCGGGCCGGTTGATCTCCTCCAGATGAATGACGCACCCTTCGGTCTGGATCGCCTCGGGAAAGAGAAACTTCCGGTAGTAGGTCTCTCCGTCTTTCAGGGCATGCTCTCCGAAGAGTTGACCCGGTTCCGAGAGCATGCCGATCTGAAATGTGGCAAGGGGCCGGTTGTTTCTGGCGGCGAACTGTCTGGCCAGGGATGATTTCCCGCACCCCTGTTTGCCCGCGATCAGAACATTGACTGGATGACGTTCGGAAAGGAGGCCGATCCGGTTCATGCTTTCAATGACATCTTCCGAAAGAAAGAAGTGGGGGTCGGGTTCTGGAACCATCAGTTTCTGGATGTTGTTCATATTGCTTCCATCCCGTCGAATCGATCTGATCGCTTCGATGGTCTCCTTAGGTTAAAAAAAGAGCTCTTTTTGACGTTGCCGTAAAAACCGTTCGAGCCCTTCGATATTCCATCTTTTGTTCATATTCTGAAGATGGATGATCAGTTTCCTGGCCTTTTCCAATATGTCCGGCGGATCCGATTTTTGGAACCGGGAAAGCTCACGGGAAAGGCTCTCCAATTGATCCTGTTCGATATAAAGGGATTCCGCCCTTGAAAAAACGCAATTGGTCCCGCACCGGGGACACCTTCGGAGATCCGACTCTCCGCAAGCTGCTAAGCCGTTCTTGCACAGGTATTCGAATACCTGGTAGTCGTCCGTAAACCCGCACTGGTGACACGTCATTTCCATGATGGCATCCTATTCCTGGTTTTCCCAGAAGTATTGTTACCGCCGCCGCTTTTACTCGATCTTCAAGTTTTTAGGAAATTTGTTCAAATCCAAGGCGGAAAAAAAATTTGACCGCAGGAATACATGAGGTATTTCGAGGATCAAAATT
>JAGVHJ010000392.1 GCA_020056645.1 Desulfobacterales bacterium | reverse complement strand
GCGTAATAACCTGAATTAATTATCAATGCCTCCGTCGGCCCGCTTTTAAAAAGCGGGGCAAATAGGTTTTTAGATGGTGTTTATAGAACCTTTCTTTACCATGTTTGGTAACCTTTTCAAAAGGTTGGCTCCCGGCAGGGCCGTCAAGGCGAATCCTACATGCGATTCCCCTGCAATTGCCTTGACAGGCCGCGCAATTTTAAGTAGGTAGTGCCCGAATGAAAATCAGGATTTTTTTCAAGTTCAAGGAAGGCGAAAATTTTAACCGCAGGAATCCATAAAAATATTTCGCGGATTCAAATTCGAGCCTGACGCGGAAATTGGGAAAAATGAGGGTTTTCGTTCAGGCACTAGGTAAGCGAACAAAACAGACACCTAAAACTTGAAGATCGAGTGAAATGATTCATGAACCCCAATCCGAGAGGAGCCCATGGTGACCGGGGCCGCCATCAAAAAAATAGCCTATTACCTGCCCGAAGAGCGGCTGGACAATCGGGCCATCGAACGCATGTTTCCCGGATGGTCCTCTGAAAAGATAGAAGAAAAGGTGGGCATCCGAACCCGCCATCTGGCGGCCCCCGATGAAACCGCCCTCGACATGGCGGCCAAGGCCTCTGAACAACTCTTGGCCCATGTGGATCGGGAGAAGATCGATTTTCTCATTTTCTGCACCCAGAGTCCTGACTACTTTCTGCCCACAAGCGCCTGTATTCTCCAGGACCGCTTGAAATTGAAAACCGGCATCGGCGCTTTTGACATGAATCTGGGATGTTCCGGATTCATTTACGGCCTCATGACAGGGGCAGGCATGATCAAGAGCGGCATGGTTGATTCGCTTCTTTTCGTCACCGCTGAAACCTACTCCAAGCACATCCATCCCAGGGACCGGGGAAACCGCATTATTTTCGGCGACGGCGCCGCCGCCACTCTGATAGAAAAATCGGACACGGACGCCATCGGCGCGTTTGCCCTTGGAACCAACGGGAAGGGATACGCCAACCTGATCGTCAAGAACGGCGGATTAAAAAAACGGTTTGAGCCCAATGCCCTGGAAACCGAAGATCAGAACGGCTGCACCCGGACAGACAACCACCTCTTTATGAACGGGCCCGAAATTTTCAATTTCACCATCGAGACCATTCCCAAACTTGTCAAGGAGCTCCTTGAAAAAAACCGCGTGACCATGGACGAGATTGATTATGTGGTGTTTCATCAGGCCAACAAATATATCCTTGACTATCTGAGAAAAAAGCTGAAGATTCCAAAAGAGAAGTTTCATATCGATCTGGAAAACACAGGGAACACCGTTTCCTCGACCATCCCCATCGCCCTCGCCGATTCCCTTGAAAGGGGTACGATCCAAAAAGGAAGCCGTGTGCTTCTCGCGGGCTTCGGTGTGGGCTACTCCTGGGGCGGGACGGTTGTCCGGATATAAAATGGGTGAAAGATCCAAACGGAAAATAAACCAACGGAAAGAGAAAGGAGAAGTGGTTTTTAGATGAAAAAGGAAGCCTTTATCGACGGGTTGAAAGAGATCATGGAAATCGAGGAGACACCCCTCACGGAAGAGACGGTGTTGCGGGACCTGATGGAGTTCAACTCCCTGGCTCTCATGGGCATCATCGCCCTGATCGATGAAAATTTCGACATGGTCATCGAAGCGGAGTCCTTCGAAACCGTGAAGACCATCGGCGATATCATGACCCTGATCGGCTTGGAAAAATTTGAATAAAACGGAAACTGGCGCGAGGTGATTCCATTTTGCATTCAAGATGATGCCAAGGCGGCAAGAATGAGGCCCCGGAGAGGTATATGGAATACGTCGAGGAGCCGACGACGCAGCCAATAAAGGTAGCGTTTTGAACGTGAATTGGAATGAGGTTCAACCCATAAATAGGAGGATTCCATATGGCCATCTTATCTTACGAGGGAATCGCCATTTCAGGGATAGGGGCGTGTGTTCCCCGACACCGGATTGTCAATAAGAATCTTTCCGAGCCTTTTTCCGGGGCCATCCTCGAAAAAACCATCAAAACCACCGGCATAGAGGAGAGGCGGGGGGCGGAGAGGAACACATGCGCCTCGGACCTCTGCTGCGAGGCGGCCAGATCCCTCTTTAACCACATGGGAATCTCCACGGATACCATTGATGTCCTCATTTTCGTGACCCAATCCCCCGATTACCGGATTCCGGCGACCGCCCCTCTGATCCAGCACCGCCTGGGGTTGAAGCAGGGAACCGCCGCCTTTGATGTTAATCTGGGATGTTCCGGTTATGTGTACGGCCTCGCCATGGCCTATGGATTTGCGGCCCAGCCCCACATAGAAAGAGTGCTGCTTCTGGTTGGGGACACCCCTTCCCGGTATGTTTCGCCCCTGGATCAGACAACGGGCATTCTGTTCGGAGACGGCGGAACCGCAACGATTTTAGAAAAAAGAGCCGATGGGGGCAAGGCTTTTTTCTCCCTCAATTCCGATGGCAAAGGTGGAGAAGCCCTTCAGATCAAGGCCGGCGGGTTTCGTTATCCCAGCACGCCCGAAACAATGGTGAGGAGACGCCATAAGGACGGAGGCGTGAGGAGCGACGAAGAGCTCTTCATGGATGGCGCGGCCATTTTCAATTTCACCATCAAACAGGTGCCCGGCGACATCAAAAAGCTCATCGAATTCGCGCAGACCCCCCTCTCCGAGGTCGACTATCTGGTGTTTCATCAGGCCAACCGGTTTATCACCGATCATTTAAGCAAAAAACTAAAATTTCCCCTGGAAAAAGTCCCCTACTCCCTGGACAGGTTCGGCAACACCACCTGCCTCACGATTCCCCTGACCATCGTCACCGGAATCGGAAAGGAGATCGAAACCGGACAAAGAAAAGTCATTCTCTCAGGATTTGGAATCGGCCTCTCCTGGGCTACCGCTCTTCTCACCATCAATCGCTGCTGCATTCCTGAACTCGTCGAGGTTTAACCATGGACTCCCCCTTTTCCTTGAATGGAAAGAATATTCTAATCACCGGCGCATCCTCGGGAATTGGCAAGGCCTGCGCCGTGACCGCGGCGCGACTTGGCGCCACGGTGGTCCTGGTGGGCCGGGAAACGGAGACCCTTGAAGCGGCTTGCGCAACGCTCGAAAAAGGGCGCCACCTCATCCTGACTCACGACGTGACCGAGTTTGAAAAGACGGAAAGCACGGTGCGACAAGCGGTTGAATGCGTGGGACGGCTTCATGGCCTGGTCCACTCCGCGGGTATGGAAACGACCTTGCCTCTCAAGATGACCAAGCCCGCCAATTATGAAAAACTCTTCGCCGTGAACCTGATCGCCGGATTCGAGTATGCGAGGGCCATATCGAAAAACAAGTTCATATCGGAGGGTGGCGGCTCTTTTATCTTTATCTCCTCTGTGATGGCCATTGCGGGTCAGAGCGGGCTTGTGGGATATTGCGCGAGTAAGGGCGCTCTTCTATCCGGGGCCAGGGCCATGGCCTTGGAGTTGGCCCCAATGAAGATCCGTGTGAACACGATCCTTCCCGGCCATGTCATGGGCACCCGCATGGCGGATAAAACGTTTAAAAAGCTGCCTGAAAAGGCAAGGGAAGCTATTATCAACGCCCATCCCCTGGGTCTTGGCGCTCCGGAGGATGTGGCGAACGCCTGCGTTTATCTTCTGTCAGAGGCGGCCCGGTGGGTGACCGGTTCCGCGCTGACCGTCGACGGCGGTTACAGCGCCCTTTAGCAACGCGTGAGGCCCAAGGCTTCCGAGTCTGAAGGAAACGGTGACTGAAGAGAAAAATACAATGATACGAAATCGTTATAAACGTCGATTATCGGCGAATGAGAGAACCCTTCTCCTGGTGGACGCCCTTTACCCTCCCATCGTGAACCAATTTGTGCTCGAAGGGGAAGGGGTGCTTGACAAAGCGAGATGGCAGGAGGCGGCCTCAATCGCGGCGGCGGCCAATCCAGGCATGCGTGTGGTATTGAAGGGATTTTCAGGGTTGTCGACCTGGGTGGACAGCGGAAAAGCGCCTCCAGTCCGGGAAATAAACGGCAGCTCATGGGATGGGCTCTCACCAGAAGGCGCGCCCTTTCTATATGATCGGCTCGACGCCTATCAGGGGCCCACTGTGGAGATCCTTCTCATCCACGGAGATCCCTTGCGGGTGATGTTCCGGAGCCTTCACGCCTCTGTGGATGGCCGGGGCCAGCTCTACTTTCTCAAGGATGTTTTCCGGGTTCTGAACGGCAAAGCGCCTGCGGGCTCGGACTCGACCCTGACCGATTATCAGTTCGCCAAACGGTTCAACAAAGGGTTCCGGGTCCGGTTTCCAGACGAGCACATCGCGCCCACGGGAAAGGCCTGTGGAAACGAAAGCGGCGTTATCTGGAGACGAATTCGGCTGGAAGGAAAATATCCGAACATTCTCCAACAGGTCTGCATTCTTACCGCCAGGGAGGCAAGGCGCCAGGGGGAAGGAATCGTCAGATTCGGCATTCCGGTGGATATGCGGCTTCATGACCGGAAAATCAAGTCCACAGGAAATCTGGTCTTCGGCGTCACCGTAGAGGTATCGCCCGAGACCACCGTTTCCGCACTGGAAAAGGATATTTTAAAAAAGATCCAGGAAAAAGAGGACCTGAAGATCTTCCGGGGGGAAGAGCTCTACCGCTACCTCCCCCTTTCGCTCATGAAGTGGGGATATAAAAGAGTCATGGAAAAGCGGCACCAGACGGGCCGTTACAACATCACCGCCTACTTCAGCAACATCGGCTACGTTCAGCTCGCGCCCCTTCAGGGGGCGGGCTTCAAGACGAACCGTTTTTTTCCCATCCCCCCTTATGTGGAGGCCCTCCCCTTTTTTGGATCATTGACCAGTTACGGAGATCCGGAAAAAGGGTACTTCCAGGAGCTGGTGATCACTCTTCCCAGGAAGCTCGCCACAGATGGACGGTTCGATGGGATCGTAAAACGGCTGAAGGAAGAACTGGAAAATTTTAGGGAAGGGACATGACCCATCCTATGGAACCAACGCCCTCTTTAGGAGCCCATGAACATCGTCACTGGGAGATCGCCGACCTTCTGCCGCAAACTGTTTTTGAAACCGATCTGCACGGCATGTTGTTATACGCCAATCGCCGCGCCTTTGATATGTTCGGCTATACGCCCCAGGAGATCCAAGGGGGAATCAATGTCCTGACGACCCTCGCCCCGGAATCGATCCCCCAGGCGCTTGAAAATATCTCGAGCCTCTTGCGGGGAGAGATACAAAGCGGCAATGAATATGTGGCTCTCCGAAAGGACGGAACCCGGTTTCCCGTGTTGATCTACGCCTCCCTGATTTACGAAAAAGAGCGTGCGGTGGGAATGCGGGGCCTCGTTGTCGATATCTCCGAGCGCAAACGCTCCGAAGAGGCCATTGTCATCAACGAATCAAAGTTCCGGGCCATCTATGACCAGGCCAAACACCTGGCCGGCATTCTCAATCCCGACGGAATTTTGCTCGAAACCAACCGCATGGCCAGGGAGTTCATCGGGCAGGCCGAAAACCGTTTCATCGGAAAGCCCTTTTGGTTAACCCCCTGGTGGGCCCACTCCCCACAGGCCCAGGAGACACTCAAGGAGGCGATCAAACGCGCCATCCAGGGAGAAACCGTCACCTTCGAGACCACCCACACCAATTTTCAGGGAGAACTGAGAAATATCGACTTCTCCATCACCCCGGTCTTTAACCCGAACGGCAAGATCTATTGCCTGATCCCGGAGGGGCGCGACATCACCGAACGGAAACGAAGCGAGCAGGCGCTCCGGGAGAGTGAACAACGCTTCCGCAATCTCTTTGAAAAATCCCTGGACGCCTACCTGCTCTTCACCCACGGAGTCATCACGGATTGCAACGAGGCGAGCCTCACCCTCCTTCGCGCCTCCCGTTCCCAGTTGATCGGACTCACCCAGCACTCGCTATTCCCTGATCGGCAACCCGATGGAACACTCTCCAGGGAAAAAGCGGCTATCATCGCCCAGGCGCTCATCGCCCAGGGAAGCATCCGTTTCGAATGGGTATGCCGCCGCATGGACGGCACCGAGGTATGGGTGGATATCGCCCTTCAGGCCTTGGGAACGGGAGATCACCCGGCCCACCTACTGGCCTCACTGCGGGACATCACGGCGCGCAAAAAGGCGGAACAAGAGCACGAACGCCTTCAGGTTCAGCTTCTCCAGGCCCAGAAGATGGAGTCGGTAGGACGGCTGGCCGGGGGCGTGGCCCACGATTTCAACAACATGCTGGGCGCGATCATTGGCTACGCGGAGCTGGGATTGAAAAAAATAGAGGCCGAGAGCCGTCTCAAAAACTACCTGGAGGAGATCCTGAAGGCGGCCCGGCGATCCGCCTCCCTTACCGGCCAGCTCCTGGCCTTTGCGCGCAAGCAGACCATCCTGCCCCGGGTGCTTGACCTCAATGAAACCGTGGAGGGAATGATCGATATTTTAAGAAGGCTCATTGGCGAAAGCATCACCCTCACATGGCGTCCCGAGCCTGATTTATGGCGGGTCAAGCTCGATCCGGCCCAGGTGGATCAGGTGCTCGCAAACCTTTGCGTCAACGCGCGAGACGCCATCAGCGATATTGGAACGATCCTCATCGAAACCAAAAACATCACGCTCGACGAAAGCTTCTGTGGGGCCAGAAAGGATTGCGTCCCTGGTCAATATGTCCTGCTATCGGTGACGGATAACGGGTGCGGCATGGACGCCGACACCCAGACACGTGTTTTCGAGCCCTTCTTTACCACCAAAAAAGTGGGCCAGGGAACCGGGCTCGGGCTTTCGACGGTTTACGGCATTGTCTCTCAAAACAACGGCTTCATCCATTTTGAAAGCGAACCGGGCCGGGGAACGCGCTTCAAAATCCATGTGCCCCGATACGCCGGACCCCTGTTTGAAACAGATGTCAAAAAGGGAGGATCCATGCCCACGGCCAGGGGAGAGACGATTTTGCTGGTGGAGGACGAAGGGGCCATTTTGGAGATGGGAACCCTGATGCTCCGCTCCCTGGGATATACGATCCTGCCCGCCGCCACCCCCTCCGAAGCGCTCCGCCTGGTCCAGACCCACGAGGGGCCGATCGACCTTCTGATCAGCGATGTCATCATGCCGGCCATGAACGGCAAGGATCTTTCAGACCAGCTCAAGCAGATCAAGCCGGGCATCAAGTGTCTCTTCATGTCCGGCTACACGGCCGATATCATAGCAAAACACGGCATGCTGGATGAGGCGATCCACTTCATTCAAAAGCCCTTCTCGATTCCCGAGATGGCCACAAAAATCCGAGGCCTCCTGGACGAGCCAAGCCCCCCGCCTTCCGGTTCTCAGGAGAGACCATCCAGCGAATGACGCCAAAGAGAAAAAATAAAAAAGAGGTTCATAAAACCCCGGAAGCCCCTCACCCAAAGCCGGTTGTGAAAAACTGGAAAGAACTCGCCGCCGTTTTTTGTCTCCTCCTCGCAACCGTGATGGTCTATAGCCCCATTCGAGGCCAGGAATTTGTCAATATCGATGATGATCTCTATGTCACAGAGAATCGGATGGTTCAAAACGGCATCACGGAAGAGGGGGTCGCCTGGGCTTTCACGGCCTTTTATTCCTTTAACTGGCATCCGCTGACATGGCTCTCCCACATGCTCGACTGCGAACTTTACGGCTTGAATGCGGGAATGCATAAAGCCACCAATCTGATCCTCCATCTTTTAAACGCCCTTCTTCTTTTCCTCGTGCTTAAAAAAATGACCCGCACCACATGGCAAAGCCTTTTTGTCATGGCCATTTTCGCCCTCCATCCCCTCCATGTGGAATCGGTCGCCTGGGTCTCGGAACGAAAAGAGGCGCTCGCCGCCTTCTTCTTTTTTCTGGCCCTCTTCGCCTATGCGCGCTATGTCGAAAAACCCGAGTTGAAACGATATCTGCCCGTCATGCTGTTTTTCGCCATGGGCCTCCTATCCAAACCCATGATCGTTACACTTCCATTTATCTTGCTGCTGCTGGATTTCTGGCCGTTGAACCGGTTCCGTCCGCCCCTCCTGTCAAACCTTTTCCTGATTTACGAAAAAGTTCCCCTCTTCCTCATGACCCTTGTATCGTCCGTTATCACATTCATGGCCCAGCATCAGGGCGGGGCGGTTCTCTCCATGGCGGTTGTTCCCCTGGAGCTAAGAATTTCCAACGCGATCGTTTCCTATGCCGCCTATATCCTCAAGATGATCGTTCCACTGAATCTCACGGTATTTTATCCTTATCCGGAGACCATTCCCCTGTGGAAAAGCCTGGGGGCGGCGATTCTTCTTTCAGGAATCACCCTTCTTGCGTTCATGAAAGCCAAAAAATATCCCTACGCCGTGACCGGCTGGTTATGGTATCTGGGATCGCTGGTTCCGGTCATCGGCATCCTCCAGGTGGGCTCTCAGGCAATGGCCGACCGGTATACCTATATCCCGCTGATCGGGCTCTTTATTCTGACCGCTTTTCTGATTCCTGAGCTCTTAAAAAAATGGCGCTATCAACGGGAAGCCATGGGCCTGGTATCCGTTATCCTTCTTTTTTCCCTTGGCGGATGCACATGGTTCCAGGTGAAATCCTGGGAGAGCAGCACCACTCTTTTCAATCATGCGATCCAGTCAACGGAAAGAAACGCCTTCGCCCATGTGAATCTTGGCGTGGCCTATCAAAATACAGACAGGTTCGACGAGGCTATGCTTCATTATTTGAAAGCGCTCAAAATCAATCCCCAGACCCAGAAAGCCCATCTCTATCTCGGCGCCATCTTTTCGTGGCGGGGAGATCTCGACAAGGCGTTCTTTCATTTAAGTGAGGCCGCTCGCCTCCATCCGGAAGATGCCGTGGCCCATGCCGATCTGGGAAATCTGCTCACCCAGAAAGGAGAGTACCGGAAGGCCCTCCCGCACTACCAACGGGCCCTCTCCCTATCGCCTGGAAACGTCAATATTCACATCAGCGCGGGGCTTTTTTACCAGTACCAGGGCGATCTGAAACAAGCGGCGGCTCACTTCAAAGAAGCCTTGCGATTAAAGCCAGACGATGAAGAAGCGAGGCGAAGGCTACTCCGTCTGGATCAACTGATAAGAAAGGCCGAACCGTCAGGATAGGGAAGATATGTCGAATGTATCAACGGACAATTCCGGGCAATTCCGGACCGACCAATTCCGGGGACAGTATATATATTTCTTGACTTCAATTCAGCAACTGTAATAGGTTTTTTTCATGGCAAGACTCGCAAGAGTGGTGGCCGAAGGGATGCCGCATCACATTACCCAACGTGGAAACAGACGTCAAAACCCTATTCTTGCATCGTCGGAGCCCAGTGCCTGATGTTCTCCAGTTATAAAAATGGCCGCCTGACGACCATTGCCGTCAGGCTAAGGACTTGAAGATATGTCTGATGCCGAATCATATTCATCTGATTGCCGTACCATCCGAGAAGGAGGGACTTCGGCTGGCGATCGGAGAGGCGCATCGCCGATACACTCGCCGCATCAATTTCAGTAAGGGATGGCGAGGGCACTTGTGGCAGGATCGGTTTTCTTCTTTTATGATGGATGAGTGCCACCTGCTCGCCTGTACCCGGTACATTGAGAACAATCCTGTTCGCGTAAAATTGGTTGACAGACCGGAGCAGTGGGCCTGGAGCAGCGCTGTCGCCCATATATGCGGTCGAAACGACAAACTGGTGAACGTAGAACCGGTACTTTCGATCATAAGCGGTGATTGGCGTTATTTTTTGACCAGGGCGGAATCCTCCAAGGAATATGGCGATATCCGCAAACATGAACGAACAGGGCGACCCTTGGGCAATAAGACCTTTATTTCGCAAATTGAGCAAACCCTTGGGAGAGACTTGACGCCTCAAAAACCGGGGAGAAAGCCAAAAATGGGCGGTAATTAATATACTGTCCCCCGAATTCCCCAGAATCCACCTCAATGCCCTGCAACGATCTGATACCACATTCTCAAACCAGTCAGGGCAATAATCACCGCAATGGCGAGCCTGAGATACTTGGTGTTCATTTTTTTGCTGACATGAGCACCAACCTGAGACGCTGGAATTGTCCCTAAAACCAGCGCAAATGCATACGGCCAGATGATCTGACCTGTAGCCATTTTCCCGATAGTTCCTGTTAAAGCACCCATAAATACGATCCCAAGGCTGCTGCCGATGACAATGCGAGTCGGAATGCCAAGCAGATAAATCATAACTGGAATATAGATAAATGCGCCCGGCGCACCGACCATCCCCCCGAAACTGCCGATCACGAGACTGAGAGCCACTGCAAGCGGTATGTTGAATTTTATCTCATCCGGAGAAATATCCTTGCCCTGTTCTCGTTTCGGAATAAACATGGCGACTGCGGCGATAACAGCCATGGACGCGAATATGGCAAGCAGAAATGAGCTTTTTACACCTTTAGAAAGAAAAGAACCTGCAAGATTGCCGATTGCATTGCAGGTTCCCATATAGAGGAGAACTGTCTTGCTGACGAATCTGTTTTTATTATGAACGATCATACCGGAAAGTGAGGCGGCAAGCACCTGAACCATACTGATCGCTGCGACCTGTTTCATATCAAGATGACCAACGCCAAGAATCGGCGGGACATATAAAAGCAGGGGAATCATGAAAATCGCTCCGCCAAGGCCCAGCAGGCCGGACTGAAATCCTCCGCTAAGGCCAAGGATAACAAGTGTCAAAAGAAAAGGAACATCCATCCGGTTTTCTCCTTATTTGTTTTTTTTGATGGCAGTCATCAGATCTTCATATGTAACCGTACCGTTATGTACGATCATTTGGTCATTTACCGCCACAGAAGGACAAGGTGGAGGATTCTTCTCTGTGCTGTATTCTTCAGATGTTTTTT
>JAGVHJ010000304.1 GCA_020056645.1 Desulfobacterales bacterium | reverse complement strand
GGGCCAGCCGGTTTCCCGAGCATGCAGGGCAGGAGAAGGGCGTCTCCACCGCCACGACCACCTGGGCGCAATCCTCGCAGGTCCAGACCGGAATCCGATGGCCCCACCAGATCTGACGGGAGATGCACCAGTCCTTGATATTATACATCCACTCAAAATAGGTTTTTTTCCAGTGGTCGGGAATGATCTGGGTCTCCCCTTCCTCCACGGCCTTGATCGCTTTTTCAGCCAGGGGCTTCACATTGACAAACCATTGTTTGGAAAGATTTGGCTCCACGATTGTCTTGCAGCGGTAGCATTGGCCAACGCCATGCTGATGGGGATCGATCCGGATCATGAGGCCCGCCTCCTCCAGATCGCGAATGGCCGCCTCACGGCACTGGAACCGGTCCATTCCCTGATACTTTCCCGCCCCGTCAGTCATGATGCCAGAGTCATCTATCACTTTCAAAACGGGAAGGCCATGCCGCTCGCCGATATTAAAATCGTTGGGATCATGGGCCGGGGTCACCTTGAGGGCTCCGGTGCCAAAGGCTCTTTCAACATAAGCGTCCCGGATGATAGGAATGGTGCGGCCGGTCAGGGGCAGAATGACGCTCTCCGCTTTTAGCTCCACGTATCGCTCATCCTCCGGATGGACCGCCACCGCCGTGTCTCCGAACATGGTCTCGGGCCGGGTGGTGGCGACGATCAGGCCCTCTCCGGAGCCATCGGGAAAGGGATATTTGATGTGGTAGAGCCTGCCATCCATCACCTCATGATCCACTTCAAGATCCGCAAGGGCCGTGTTGCACCGGGGACACCAGTTGATGATATAGTTGGCCCGGTAGATCAGCCCCTCGTGATAGAGCTTGACGAAAACTTCCCGCACGGCCCGAGACAGGCCTTCATCCATGGTGAATCGTTCCCTCCTGAAATCGCAGGATGCGCCCAGGCATTTCAGCTGATTGATGATGGCGCTTCCCGACTTCTCCTTCCACTCCCATACGGCCTCGATAAACTTGTCCCGCCCCAGTTCATGCCGTGAGACGCCTTTGGCGGCCAGGTCTTTTTCCACCACGTTCTGTGTGGCGATTCCCGCATGGTCTGTTCCCGGCATCCACAGCACATTATCACCCCGAAGCCTTCGATAGCGGCAAAGAATATCCTGGAGCGTATTGTTGAGGGCATGCCCCATGTGGAGAACACCGGTCACGTTGGGAGGGGGGATCACGATGGAATAACTTTTTTTTGAACTCTCCTCCTCGGCGCCGCAAAAATTCTCCTTCTCCCAGAACTCAAACCACTTTTTTTCCACCTCGCTGGGTTCATACCCTTTGCTTAGCAATTCAGAACTCATTGGCATGCTCCTTCACCTGTTATTCATTCCCTGATGAATCAAACGGGACTCTCTCCTTGTCCAGATCAAAACCCGTTTCCGAGTTTACGAAATTTGTGTGATATCCTAAACAGCCTGAGATGTAAATCAATTTCCGGAGAGGCCGAATCCGCAGCAAAAGTCCAATAAAAAAGGGGATATAAATCCCCTGATCGTATGACGTCCCACAGGTTCATGGAGAACCGGTCATTTTCCGGAAAGCTTATCCTGAAGGGCCTTCAATTCACGGATAATGGTGCGGTCGATGATGGTTGTCAAGAGGCCGTCGATCCGTTCGGCGAACATTTTTTTAATGACCCGCTCAAGGGCGGCGTCAATCTGAGGGTCTGTTATCTCAAGGGCTGGAGGAAGCGACAGGCCACTATCGTGGGCGGCCTCTGCGTCACTATGGGAAGAAGCCTCCCCCTGGTCATTCTTTCTGATCAATATTACTTTCTCAGCGACACTGCTCGCCTCCTCCACCGCATCGGCGAGATCAATGATTCCCTCATCCTCTGCAAGCGATTCCTTCCCTCTTTCGCCGGTCTCCAGGTCAAGTTCGATCAGATCCGTATCGGTTTCACCCGCCCCATCTTCAGGGGATAGGCTCGCATGGCGTCTAAGGGCTCTCTCTTCCGAATCGTCATAAACCAAGTCGATCACCGCCTCTTCGGGCTGGGAGGGGAGTGACGCTTCCGGCGGCGACGGGTCACCGTCGTCAGTCGCTTCCACAAGATCAATGGCGTAAGCCTCATCTGCCGCGGCGCTGGTTGACTCTTCCAAAAGATCAAGAGGGGCTTCCTCCGCCTCCTCCACCAGATCGATCAACTCCTCGTCATCCGTCAGATCTTTTTTTTCCGCCACCTCAAGCTCAATGATCTCCTCATCGCTTTCTGAATGGGAGCCGCTCTCCTCTTCTATATCAATAATCTCGTCGAACGCGCCATTCAGCGCTTCCGTCTCCTCCACCAGATCAATCAGCTCCGCCCCATCCGTCAGATCCCCTTGCGCTTCTTCTTCAAGTTCAATGATATCGTCATCGCTTTCCGAAAGGGAATCGCTCTCCTCCACAAGATCAATGATCTCATCATCATCCGCCCTCAGCTCATCGACCAGCTCCATCAGATTATCGTCAACAGGCAACTCCATTTTTCTTTCATGCGTCTTATCACTCCTGTCTTCGGTCATGCCAGCCCTCGCTTGCTTTTTCTCAATTGATAAACGGACGGATCAGTGAAGACCCCTTAAAGAAAAGGGGGATTAAAAGATTATAAGTTGTTGAAAATTAACAGACATAATATATGGTGTCAAGAAATTTGGCTGAAAGGGGGCCTGGTTTGAAAAAATAGTCTCCTCTCCG
>JAGVHJ010000521.1 GCA_020056645.1 Desulfobacterales bacterium | reverse complement strand
CGTTCATGAGGGTGCGGGCATGGGGCGCCACGATAACGGCATTCACATAGCGTCTTTCATATTTATAGATGTCGAAGGTTTTGATGCGTTTGACGATGTTTCCGATCAGGTCCGTGGTGGTCCCCCCATAGAGGGTGTCCAGATTGCTGATGTGGGCCAGATAAGCGAACTTCCCTGTAAAAGAGAGGATCACCGCCGTGCATGTGGAGACGCCGTGGGTCAGGATGGTCTCTTCAGGGGTTCCCTTCCGCCACTCGTCCATATCGACGCCGATGGTTTTTCCATCTGGAACCACCGGGCCGCAGCCTTCCACGGGCTGGGTCGACAATTGGTTCAAGAGGAGGGCGCGCAACTCCCGCCGATGGTTCCGGTAGTAGTCGGTGATGATCTCATCTTCATCGATTTTTGCGATGAGAAGCCATTCGCTTCCAGCCACATGGCACACCTCGAATGAGGTGAGGGTCCGGAATCCCCGATAGTCGATGACCCTTTTATGCCCCGATTTTTCATTGAACTTGGCCATGATATTCTGGCTCGACAGGTGTTTCTTTAAGATGCTCGAATCGCCGTAGAACCGGGAATCGGTGAGCATGTAACGGTTCCGGTTCACGAGAAACGCTTCCCCCGTCTCGCCCAATCCGTTTTCCGTGGAAAAAATCCAGTTAATCTTATTGATGGCGCATTGAAACACGACCCACCCGGCCAAGGCCTCTTCCTTTGCAACGGGAACAACGATGAAGGCGGAGGGCTCTCCCGACACATCAAAGAACTGATAATCCACAAAGGAGGCTCCTGGATTTTCACGAAGCTGTTTGGCGAGGGAGCTTTTTTTCAGGGTTCCCTGAAAAAGATTCTGGTGATAGTCGCCTTGCTGACGGATGGTGTAGAAAATATCGCCCGATGGGTTCACAAAGAGAATATCGTAGAAGGAGATATAGTTCCGGATGTAGTGCTCGCGGATCTTTCTCTTCAGTTGATCGATTTCCCGGACAACCCTCTCCGGAGGGGGCGCTTTCTTCTGTAGGTCGTAGTATCGGCTCTTGAGGTGGAAGAACTCTATCATGGCCGCGTCGGTCTTGACGGCGTCGGCGTTCTTCTGGATTTTTTCCATGTAATCGAAGAGCTGCTGTTTTTTTTCGGCCCGAATATGATCGAGCCGCTTCAGGGTTTCATCCTCAATGGGGTTGGAGAAGAGCGGGGCGGTCCCGAAACAGGTCCCGGCCCATAGCACCATCGCCACACAGAGAATGGCTCTATTGGAAACGGTTTTTCTAAATGGAATCATGGGGAGCGTTTGAATCTATTCCACCTGTTCAAGGGTGCTGATCTCTTCGGCGCTCAAGACCCGGTCGATGTCGAGGAGGATTTTCACACCGCCCTCCACCTTGGCCATGCCAAGGATATATTCCGTGTTGAGTTTGGTGCCGAAGGTCGGGGTCTCTTCGATGTCCGCTCCCCGGATGTTTAGGACTTCGGATACGGCGTCCACAACAATCCCGATTTGAATCATTCCCGAGATCCCTGAAATTTCAACCACGATGATACAGGTTCTTTCACTGTAGTCGATGGCGTTCATATGGAAGCGGAGTCTCAGGTCGATGACGGGGATCACCTTGCCCCGGAGATTGATCACCCCTTTCACAAACGCCGGGGTCTGGGGAACGGTGGTGATCGGCATCATGCCGATAATCTCCTTGATCTTGAGGATTCCAATACCGTACTCTTCTCCGGCCAGACTGAAAGTCAGGTATTTTCCTTCTTTTTCCGTCAGAGCCTTCACTGTCTGATCCATTTTTTTTGCCTCACTTGCCATGGTGTTCCTCTTCATCGTTGAATGATTGTGGTTAAAATGACATCAGCGGCTAAAATCTGTGGCCTTTAAAAAAAGGGTCCTGAATTTTTGAAAGACTATTTGATCGGGTTCAACAGGCGTTACGATAATTATAATTTAACATGAAGTATTTCTTTTGGAAATCATATTTTTTTATTTTATCGTTTTTATGGATTAAGGGGCGGCCGATTCGATTTTCGACGGATGACGCTTTCCGCCGATCAAGGCCACTATTTGGTTCACATAGCCCATCATTTGGGATGCCTGGGCGTTCATCTCTTCCGAGGCGCTGGCGGACTCTTCGGCGCTGGCCGCGTTCTGCTGGATCACTTTATCCATGTCGACAGCGGCCTTATTGACCTGTTCGATCCCCTGGGCCTGCTCCCGTGACGCCGAGGCGATTCCATCCACGAGCTGGCCTACTTTATGAGCGTTTTTCAGCCACTTCGGCGAATGCTTGACTTGTTTTTGTTACGATATGGGAGCCGTCGCTGATTTTTCTGACCGTGCTCTCGATGAGGCCTGCCGTGTTCTTCGCCGCCCCCGCCGCTCTCACGGAGAGATTTCTCACCTCGCCCGCCACCACCGCGAAACCAGCGCCGGCCTCACCGGCCCTGGCCGCCTCAACCGAGGCGTTCAAGGCAAGGAGATTGGTCTGGAAGGCGATTTCATCAATGGTTTTTATGATTTTGAAGGTTTCTTCGCTGGCGGATGTGATGTTTTGCATGGAGGCGGTAAGCTCTGTCATGGAGGCGCTGGCCTTGGCGACGATCTGGTTCGCCGTTTTCATGAGAGCGTCGGCCTGGGTTGCGTGTTCGGCGTTTCTCTTTGTCATGGCGGACATCTCCTCAAGCGATGATGAGGTCTCTTCAATGGCCGCCGCCTGTTCGGATGCCCCTTCGGCTAGGGAGTGGCTCGCTGAAGAGACCTGAAGAGATGCGGATGAGACCTGCTCGGCACCGGCGTGGAGACCGTCGATCACCCGGTTCAAAGGGCCGATGATGGCCCGGGTGATCAACACGCCGATCACGACGCCCGCCAATAGACCGGTAACGACAAAAAACAGGTTGAATCGTTTCAGAAAATCCGCCTGGGCATGACCTTTAGCAATATCGGCAGCCGCGATATCATGATTGAGAGAAACAAGCTTATTTAAAGTATTCATGGCGGCCCGCATTTTTTCGGTTACAGGCCCCAATGACTGGGCCTCTACTCCGGCCATCACATCGCTTGCCGCCTTCACGATGTCATTCATCTCGTTAAAGTGTTTAAAAACAGTTTTCATCACCGGCGCCATTTCATTCCGGAATAGGGTGATGGCTTGGTCCTTTTTATTTTCGGCCATGAGATCCCTGATTTTTCCAGCACACTCATGGAAACGCCGATGGGGTTCCCTGAAAGCGCTGACGGCCGCCATCAGGGTTGTATTGTCGCTTTTAAAGTGATGCATGAAACGGCCCGCGTTACAGGCGGTTTGGTCTTCACACCCCTTTATCGTGGCCTCTTGGCCATCGATCAGATCCCTGACCCGATCAACGAGAGAATAGTGGTCCTTGGTGAATTGTTCCAGTTTTTTGCCAAGGTCGGCGGGGTTGAAAATACCAATCCGGTCAAATTTGCGGCTCAATTCGAGACAGGTGTTGTTCGCAATGCGCCACTCATTCCAGAGGGGAACAAACCGCCGCCACAGTTTTGCCCCCTCTTCACTCTGGGGAAGGGATTCATAGATTTTCCACGCCGCCTCATAGTCACTTCGGGCGTTGTTCAGGTTGTCGTATTGCCGCGCCCGGATTTCGGGATCGAGCCCTGGAATGGCCAGCGTCCTCATGGTTCCGCGGATGTTCTCGGCTTTGTCCTTGATGATTAAAAGATTCTCAACGCTGGGGAGGCCCACCTGGCCAATCTTTTCCACCAGGGCTTGGCTTTTTGCCGCACCATAATACCCGGCCAGTCCGATGGATAGGGCGATGAGGATCAACACGCCGAAACCCATTCCGATCTTGATGCTTAATGTCACATGTTTCATCAGTGCCTCCTTGGTGTTGCCGGTCGTTTGTTTTGAATCGGTTATCGCGCGAAAGCGAGGAACAAGGAAGGGAGCGGATCTCTGCGATTCTTTGTAAAATCGTTTGGGGCGAATTTACCACATAATGAATTAAAAACGCAAGAACTCCTTTAAAGAGACTCTTTATTTGAACGCTATCCGTCCGTGTCTCATCGAAAGGCTTCGGAAGCGCCGTGATTTGATAGAGCCCCCGGAAAAAGATTCCCCCAAGACAGGGGAATATTGCCGGCCTTTGCAGAGGCGGACCGGCGTGTTATCCGTATATCCAATTGAAATAACGGTTAAAATTATTAAATAAATCGATGGAATACATGTTGCAAGAAAAATTATGGAACACACCTTATATCAGCATTTATGGATGATGCTGGGTTCTTTTATCCGGCGGTTTTGACTTCAGGGACTGAGTTTGCCGCTCCTTTAAAAGAGGTCTCTTATGAAAATTAAAGATTCCCAGATCACCCTTGCCTCGTCCCGCGTTTTTCAGGAGCACACCCGTGTCCAAACCGATTATCGCATGGAATGGGCCGCTATTTTGAACGATAGATTTGAGAAGCAGTTCGCTCCGGAGGAAATTCCCATTGAGGGCCTGCCATCCGGGGATTTTGACGGTTCCATGAATATCGGGACCGCCCAGGGCGACGCGCTTTTTCAGGAGATAGGCCGTTCCCTGGAGAGCGGCGATGGATTTATCGGAATGAACCAGATGGCCAAGGCCTTGCTCGAATTCATCATCCAGAAGATGATTTCAATGGAACTTCTGATAGGGGAATTGGCTGACTTCAAGTATCAGTTTCAACCGATCGCCCTGGGACTCCATGATCGGACCCCACGCAGTTCCACCTTTGAGATGAGGTACACCCTCTCTTCCGAGCAACTTTTCTCTCATTATGAAATGGAGAATACCCGGTTTCTCTCAAAGGGGGTGGTTCGGACCGAAGAGGGAAAAAGCATCGATTTTGTCATGAATCTTGATATGAAACGGGAGTATGTGAATGAAACCAGGCGCACATTCACGGAGGAGGGCGCTGTTCAATGGATCGATCCCCTGGTCCTTACCTTTGAGGGAGCCATGCCTGAACTCTCGGATCGCCGGTTTTCGTTCGATCTCGATTATAACGGACAAGAGGAGGAGCTCGCCCTTTTTAAGGCGGGTTCCGGTTTTCTCTCCTTTGACCAGAACAAGGATGGCATGATCAACGACGGCAGGGAGCTTTTCGGTCCCGCAACCGGATCGGGCTTTGATGAGTTGAAAATCTATGACCAGGATCAAAATGAGTGGATCGATGAAAATGACGCCATTTTTAACGAGCTATCCATTTGGACCCCTGAATCGAGCGGGAAAAGTTCACTATCCAGCCTGAAGGAAAAGAGTGTCGGCGCGATCTATCTGGGGCGTGCGGAGACAGGCTTTACCATCCGGGAACCTTCAGCCCAGGCGAGCGCATGTAAAATCCGGGAGTCGGGGCTCTTTTTGAAAGAGGAGGGCGGAACCGGGGTGATTCAGGAGGTGGATTTCAATTCCCTGGAAAAAATAAGCTGATGGACCTCTTGGGAGATCCTCTTCATTAAGATGGCGGGGCTCTTCAGCGGTCGCCGGTGAACGAGAGCCTTTTTTTCAACTCTTTCCAGGTGAATTTATGCTCCTTGGAGATGTCAAAGATTCCTTTTTTGAAGTATTTGTTGTCTAACAACTCTTGATGGCGGATGATTTCGTTCTCCGTGCGATTGATTTCATCCATTCTGAGAGTCAGGGAGGCGGTGGCCCTGTGCTGGGCATGTCTGTATTGCGTGTTCGATGCTGAAAAAAGCTGGGAGATTTCGGCATCGTCGCAGGCTATCTTTTTGGCCATGATCCGTGCTTTCTTCAGGGAGTTGGGATGGTTTTCACTATCCACCATCCTCTGGGGAACACGATGAACAGGGGGGGGAGTGACGTTTTTCTTTTCAGCGGTAGCTTTCGTATCAGGCTGCTCTTCAGTGTCAGGCGCGTATGCCTTAAAGTATTGCATGAGGGTTTCGAAGGCGAGGTTGACCTCCTTTAACTTATTTTCGGCCAGATGGTGGTTGATCGATTCGGCGGTGAAACGATCCGGATGATACTGTTTAACCTTGGCGATATAAGCAAGTTTGATCTCTTTATAAGGCGATCCGGGGTTTAGGGCCAGTGTTTTATAGCTGGTTTCTATATCCATATCCTAATTAAATCTCATTTTGGGTTGTTGTTCGTATTTTTTTGACTTTTTTTTCGCCAATAAGGAACAAAGTGACGATAAATTTGGATGTAACCTACTTGAAGGGATGGATGAATGTCAAGGGAAAAAGCCTTTAATAATAAAGAACCCGCATGGTTCGGGAGATGTTCAGGAAAGGGGGGAGCGACGAAATTTTGCGATTCAAACAGGTTAGGAATAAAACAGATGGCGTGCCCATAGGATGGCCATCCTGTTTTCCAATACCTCTGTTCGGATATCCGGCAACCGCTCTCTTTGATCAAAAAGGCGCACCAATGGTGCTATTTGAATAAAAACTTCAAGTTTTAAATGATATTTTTTATATAACTATTCAATATTTAACTAAAAAAATCATTAACTATTCAGAACCTATCCATCAAGATGGCAAAAAGGCCATACTGAATCGTTACAAATAGTTAAAAAATATGTTTGTCAACCTTTTCAAAAGGTTGGCTCCCGGCAGGGCCGCCGGAGGCGCCTATCTATTCTGAACTGAAAAGAACCAACACAAGATATTTCCCGAGTCTCGCAAGCAAGGCCATCCTGAATCGTTACAAAAATTACACGATTGCCACAACCCGGCTCCATCCCGCCGACGCCTTTTTGATCTTCACCGGAAAACAGGAAATTTTAAAGCCATGGGGCCTGGGAATCTGGTCCAGGTTGGCAAGCTTTTCCAGATGGCAATACCCTTTTTCAATGCCTGCGAAATGCGCTTCCCAGATGATCGATGGGTCATTGGTTTTTTGGAACTCCTGGGCGATGAAGGGAAGGGGCCTGTCCCAGGACCAGGAGTCGATTCCCACTACCTTGACACCCCGGTCGAGAAGAAAAAGGGTGGACTCCCGGGTCATGCCGGGTCCTTTTAACAGATACTCGGGACGTCCCCAGAACCGGTCGGCCCCTGTTCTGACTAGGACGATATCGAGCGGCTTGATCGTGTATCCGATCCGGTGGAGTTCCTGTTCAACATCCCTCGCGGAAATTCCCTCCCCATCCTTTTTGTGGGTGAAATCGAGAAGAACGGCGTCGCTGAAACACCACTCAAGGGGAATCTCATCAATGGTCAAGGCCTTTTTGCCTTTATCCATGGTGGGATGATAGTGGTAGGGGGCGTCGAGATGGGTTCCCGAGTGGGTGGTGAGGGTCACCATCTCGACCGCCCATCCCAATCCTTTTGGCAGATGCTCCCTGGTGGCGCCTTTGAAAAATTCAAGCATCTGATCCGCCCCCGCCATATGGTCCATATAGAGGATCTGGGGAATCATGGCTGGCGGATCGCTGGGCAGATTCACTTCGATGTCGATGCTTAAATCAATCAATTTGACAGATTCCATTTCTCTCTCCTTTATCCAATATCCAATCGATGAATTTTAGTAACTATTCCGTATGGCCAAGTTTTGGTGGCAAAAAGGCCCTTTTGTGAAGTGACATTTACTTTTTTTCGGATGAGAGATTCGAAGGCTTTTTGCG
>JAGVHJ010000498.1 GCA_020056645.1 Desulfobacterales bacterium | reverse complement strand
GTGTTTATGGAACCTTTATGTTGATATGTTTGGCAACCTTTTCAAAAGGTTGGCCCCCGGCAGGGCCGAAGGAGGCGCGTCCCAAATGCGATTACCCTGATTGTTTTCTTGATAAAGATTCTTTTTTATTATATTTTATCAACTTGATTTCGCTATCAACCTGACTTTCACGAAAATGCACATATCAGAAACCCAATTTTTCAGGAGCTTCAAAGATGATTGATCTGAAGGAAATGAGTATTTTGATTGTTGATGACATGGAAAATATGTGCAAGTCCATTCGGGCCATGCTCAAGGTTCTGAACTTCGGTAAAAAATTCCGCGTGGCCTATAATGGCCGTGAGGCTTTAAAAACCCTCAGAGAGGGTGGCATTGACCTGGCGATTATCGATTGGAACATGCCTGTGATGACGGGTGTCGAGCTCCTGGTCGAAATACGGGAAGACAAGCAATTAAGAGATATGCCAGTGGTCATGATCACCGCCGAAGCCAATCGTGAACTTGTGGCGGAAGCAGCTGAATCGGATATTGACGCCTATATTTTAAAACCCCTGACCGTCAAGTCGATCGGAGACAAAATCATCAATGTCATCGAGAAGACCAACACCCCCACCCCAATGATGACACACCTGAAAAAAGCGCGGGTCCTGGAAGAGACCGGCGAAATAGACGGGGCCATCGAAGAGACGAAACTTGCATTAAAGGCCGAGCCCAACTCCTCCCGTCCAGTTCGCACCCTAGGCCAGCTCTTTTACAAGAAAAAGGATATCGACACCGCTGAAAAATGTTTTCTGAAAGCCATAAAAATGAACAAACTAGACGTGTTCGCTTACCATCACCTGGGAGAGATCAGCCTTCAGAAAAACAATATCGAAAAGGCCGAGGCCTTTTTCGACAAGGCGATGAGCATCAGCCCCCGGCATGTGTCGCGGGGAATCTATTTTGGAAAAGTCCTGGTGCAGATGAAAAACTTCGACAAGGCCAAAAAGGTGTTCACCCGGACCCTGAAGTATGCCGAAGATCCCATGCCGTTGCGGGAAGAGCTGATCGATTTCTGCATAAAAAACCTGATGTACGATTACGCGAGAACCCTCATTGAGGAGCTATTAAAACAGCTCCCCACGCGAGCCGACATGGAATTCAAGCTTGCCATTGTCTTCCTGAAACTGGGCGACAACAAAAAAGCCCTTGAGCATTTTCAGGCTGCCGAGAAGATGGACGACCACAACTATGAGATCAAGCTTCACATCGCCAAGTTGTATATAGCAGAGGGCCATATCATCCGAGCCGATCAGGCCTTGGGCGAAGTTTTAAGGCTCGATCCCGGAAATTCAGAGGCGAAATCCCTGTTACAGGACAATGTGTAGTTCCCCCCCAAAAAAAATTTAAAAAAAGAGACGGGTATATGCCAAGCAATGAAAACATCCTCAACGCGATTATTGAAATCTCACGGATCTCAAACAACCCTGCACTCAATTCCAATGAAAAAATGAACCAGATTCTGGCCTTCATCGTAAAAAGCATGAATACGGGCAAAGGGTCTATCATGATTATCAAAGGGGGGAAAAGACTCGAGGTTGTCGCATCGACCAATCCGGCTATTATCGGCTTCAAGCAACCCCTTGATTCCGATTCCCCTTCCGCACGGGTCGTAAAAACTAAAATACCCCTCTACAGTCAGTTTAAAAAGCGGATTAATCAGGAAAATCCGGATCGATATCAGAAAGAGGCCTATTATATCGTGCCCGTTTTCAGCGAAAAAAAAGTAATCGGCGTGATCAGCCTCACCGACAAGATCGGGGAGGACGCCTTCTCGGAGCATGAGCAGACGTTGTTGTTAGATATGTCAGGCTATTTTATCAGCACCATAGAGACCCACCGGCTTGCGGAAAACCTCAAGGAACACCGCCGCTCCCTCCGGAGAAAAAACCTACAGCTCAAAAAGCTGGAAAAACTCCGGTCAGATCTCTTTCATATGCTGATCCATGATTTAAAAGGCCCCATTTCTGAGGTGGTCGCCAATCTGGATATTCTGACCTATACGGCCTCCGAAGAGAACATGGAGTATGTGACCTCGGCCCAATCAGGATGCGACACCCTCTTTCGAATGATATCCGATCTTCTGGATATCGCCAGGCTCGAAGAGGGAACCCTCGAACTGATCAATGAGAAATTGAATCCGGCGGATTTGATCCAAGAAGCGATCTCAAAACTGCCCGCATTCGCAAAAATCAAAAACGTCTCTTTTAAGACCGCGCTTCCCGATGCCAGTCATCAGACCATCGACGGCGACCGGTCGCTTCTTTTACGGGTGCTTCAGAATCTGATCATCAACGCCATCGATTATTCACCCTCAGGCGGAGAGATCTCAATCGGGCACCACCCCGATGATACCGGCAAAATCACTTTTTTTATCAAAGACAACGGCCCGGGGATTCTGCCTGAGTATCAAGCATCCATTTTCGATAAATATGTTCAGGCGAAAAACCGGTCCAACGCCATCATGTATTCAACAGGCCTGGGCCTCGCCTTCTGCAAGCTGGCCGTTGACGCGCATAAGGGACATATCTTTGTCGAAAGTGACGGGCGCAGCGGCAGCACCTTTAAATTCAATATCAAATGAAATAAACCAAACGGCAGGAGACTATGAAAGAACCATCCGATCCGATTCTCACTCACCAGGGTATCGACACGAACCTGTGCGGCTCCCCCCAATTCGTGAAATCCGGAAAGAGCCGGGTCAAGCTAATCCCCACCCCTGAGATGGCGGCGGACGAAACCGGGCTGATTCACGGCGGGTTTCTATTTGGATTGGCCGATTACGCGGCCATGATCGCCGTGAACCATCCCCATGTGGTTTTAGGAGCTTCCACCGTGAAATTCCTGAAACCGGTCCGGGTTCACGATGAGTTAATCGCCGATGCGAAAGAGACTCAAGATATAGGAAAAAAAAAGATGGTGACGGTGACGGTCTCTCGTGGTGATGAAACGGTCTTTACCGGAGAGTTTACCTGTTTTGTCCTCGATAAACACGTACTCGACCCAACCTGACAGATGGGTTACTGTTTTTTCCGCCGGATAATCCGTTTTTTCTTCTTGGGAGCGCCCTCTCCAGCCGCCAGGCTCTGTGATGGCGCACCAAGGGACGCCTGGGGATCAAAAAGGCCTCTCTGGGTAAACAGGCAGGCGGCTCGGGGGCACTTGAGCCCAGGGACGCCATCGGGGCCGATCATCTCAATCAGGTAGGGATTTTTGCATAGTGGGCAAGAAAAATGATAGGGTTTAGCCCAGCTCACAAATTTGCATGACGGGTTTGTGCAGACGAAGTAATTTTTCCCCTTATCGGTTTGTTCAGAGACGATTTTCCCGATGCTGCAAACGGGACACGGCATGGCGAGTTCCGCCTCGAACGCCGCAATTTTTTCTTCGATGCTCAGTTCGCCTCCTTCTTCTGGCTCATCCGTCTCGTCCGCATCATCATCATCATCATCCTCTTCTTCCCCAATCCCGTCAGATTCGTTCATCTGGGCGGAGGCCGCACTCTCTTTTTCCTTTAATGCTATGAATTCAGCCTCTTTTTCAGCCAGTTCCCGCTCGCGCTTGGCCATCTCCATCTCTTTCGCCGCCATCTGCGCGGCTTTCAACTCCGCCTCTTTCAGGGCTAATTCCGCTTCCCTGGCTGCAAATTCCGCGTCTTTGATGGCTTTTTCTTTTTCAGCAATCTCCTGTTTTTTCCGTTCAAGTTCAAGGGCGGCCTCTTCGGCTTTTCTAAGGGCCTCTTCTCGTTTTCTGATCGCTTCTTCTTTTTCCTCTATCTCCCGTGCAACCGATGCGCCATCCCGATCTGGAACAGACTCGGGTGATCCGGAATCGCCCCCGCCTCCTCTTCTGGGAAAAACATCCTTGATCCGGGAGGCCACGCTCCCAGCCTTTGAATCAGAACTTCTGACAGCAAGCGTCCTCAGGCTTGCCAGCTTCTGCACATTGACCCTTTTCAGCTTTTCCGCCGCCGCCAAGGACTCCTTGCTGACCCTGAATGTCGTCGCGGTCTTCTTGATCGATTCTTTTTCCTCTTCCCTGAGATTCTGCTTTGAAATGGCAACACCCCTGGAAACCAGGATTTGCTCGAAATTGGCCAGATTCTCCTTGAGCTCTTTTCTCCCTCCAAGGATCTCATCGATACATTGAATGATGTAGGCGATCAGGTTCAACCCCGGCATCCCTGAAAAAATATTGTCGATGAATTTCACCAAGGCCAAGGTGGAAATCAACGCGCTGTAGCGTTCGTTCGCATCAATTCCCACGTAACCCAGTTTTACGAGGGTCTCAAAAGCCGCCATAAGATCGTCGTCAATCTCAAGGCCGATATCGCTTAAATCATTGAAAAAAGTCTCCCGGACATACCGTTCGGGCGGCGAATTGGGAAAATTCTTAATTTCCCGGTCCCGTTCCACCAGCAGCACTAGACAGGAGACAGTCAACGTATCGAACTTCAACCGGGATTCGGTATCGATCTCGATGAGCCGCAGAATATGCCTGTTTAGAACATGATCAAACTGGGCCCGGACCTTTTGATATTCGGCCAAAACCACATGGTGTTCTTTAGGGGAGTTTTTTTCTTGTTCACTCCCTGGCGCGTTCTCGTTCTTTTCATTTTCCGGCATGGGGCTGGAGGTGGCTTCTTCACTCATGGTTTGATGTCCCTGGAAGGTGTCATTTAGAGTTATGGCGCCATTCTAAGCATCAGCTATGCCCAGAGGCGTCAATGTCGATGCACTCGCCTTCTCTGTTGAAAACAACCGATAGTGACACACGGATTTTAAACTCCAACTTGTAGGCGATCTGTTTATTATGGACGATAATATTGCCATTCTGGTACTCAATATCATCTTCCAATGCTATATGGTGCTTCTTTCTGATGATTTGTTCGATCGAATCCCAGTTCAGGTCACCGGTAATGGTGTCGATCAACTCTTTTTCACCCGCTTTTATGATTTCTTCATCTGTGATCTTCAAAGATTTGTCCTAAAGGGCCTTTTTCAATGGTCAGAAATCGTTCCTTCAATTAGACTTACTTGTATTTACACCGCCTGCATGTGATATGAATGCAGGGGGGAAAAAAAAGGGCTCAGGATTCATTGGATCGAATTGGATTATTTTTCATATAAGTGTTAAATACTTAACACAAAATTTACTTTTTGCAAACTTTCATTTATAATGCCCTCAATTGCATTCTGGATTTATCCGATCTTTTTTCCTCTTTTTTTTAGGTGGTTATGACGGATCAGGTCAGACGGACCCCATTTTTTATCTATTTTTTTTCTGGAGATTGACGTGGCCTCCACAATCACGCTGCCAGGTATCAGACAGGCTGTCATAAATCTCGGGTATAAAAACCCCCGTACCTACAAGTGCCGCCTGGTCCAGTTCATTCTTAACCACTATGAAACCGACGCCGCCATCGAAACGCTCACCAGCATAGCCTCCGACGCCATGATCCGTTATGTGTGGGAAATCGACACCACTGATTCAGCCAAAATCGCGTCGAAAAAAAGAAATCTGATCAGCCTCGTCTCCTCGATCAATCATGATTTTAATCAGCTGTTCCACTCCAACCAGAATCCCGAGGGCATCATCATCGGCCCTTCGAATATTTTCGAAATGTCGGACCAGGCCAAAAGTAATCTTCTCCACTCTTTCACCAACGCCATCAAAACCGACGGTGAAATCGATCTGAATAAAATTTCCGAAGTCTTGAAGGTCATCACCGATTTTCTCAAGGAGATCGATGAAGATTCCAAGGATGACGAGACAAAGGACATCATCGAAAAGATCAAAAAAATCTTATCCCGCCTCTCCGACTCCATTTTAAATGATGAAGAGCCTCTGCCGCCGGAAGATGTGGAAACCATTGAAATCGAAGCGGATGAGGAGGTCGAGGAAATAGAGATCGATGAAAATGAAGAGATTGAGGTGGTCGTGGTCGGGGAAGATGACCTGATCGAGGAGGTTGAAGAATCTGAAGGCGAATCAGACGACGAGACTGTGGAAATTGGAGCGGAAGAGGAGCTCGAGGAGGTGCTGATCGATCAGGACGAAGAGATTGATGACGTCGTTCTCGACGAGGATGAGGATATCGATGTGATCGAACTCGACGACGATGAGGATATCGAGGAAATAGAGGATGAGGATATCGAAGAAGTCGAGATCGATGAGGATCAGGAAATAGAGGAAATCGAAGAAGAAGACCTTGAGGAGGTGCTGATCGATCAGGACGAAGAGATCGACGACATCGTTCTCGACGAGGAGGAGGATATCGATGTGGTCGAACTCGACGACGATGAGGAGATCGAGGAAATAGAGGATGAGGATGGGGATATCGAAGAAGTCGAGATCGATGAGGATCAGGAAATAGAGGAAATCGAAGAAGAAGATCTTGAGGAGGTGCTGATCGATGAGGATGAAGAGATCGACGACATCGTTCTCGACGAGGAAGAGAATATCGATGTGGTCGAACTCGACGACGATGAGGAGATTGAGGAAGTAGCGGAAGATGAGGTCGAAGTTCTTGAGGATGAGGGGGGGCTTTCGGTTTCCGATGAGACAACCGATTTTCCTATGGATGGGGAAAAGGAGGCTCAAGACAAAAAACGGCTTTCGGAAGAGTTTGAAAGCTACCTGGGCGCCATGGAAAAATTTTACAACCAGTATCTCCATGTTCCTACCGGCAAATACCGGGTTGGGGCTAAAAACCCAAAAAACATCGAAATTCCGGAACAGACCTTTTTCACGCCCGGCATCTATCTCGGTAAATTCCCGGTGACGAACGCCCTGTTCGAAATTTTCGTTAATAAGACCGGATATATCACAACCGCAGAAAAAAGGGGCTTCGGGACCGTCTATTTTGGCAGATATCAAAAAATCATCGATAAGAAAACAGGTCTGGCCCGATCCGTCTGGCAGGCCACCTATCATAAAGAAACGGTTTCAGGCGCCTGCTGGCATCAGCCCTTTGGACCGGGTAGCTCCCTTCACGCAAAAAAAGGACACCCGGTGGTTCAAATCAGTCTTGAAGATGCGCTCATGTTCGCATCCTATATCGGGAAGCGCCTTCCCACGGAATTCGAGTGGGAGGCGGCGGCGAGAACCCAGAAAGGGGCGGCCCTTCCCTGGGGGGAGG
>JAGVHJ010000110.1 GCA_020056645.1 Desulfobacterales bacterium | reverse complement strand
TATCGGTATTTTTTTTATTTTTTTGTTTTGCCGGGCCGATTTTACTAACTTCACCCGAAGAGACGGAAAAAATAGTTAGGCAAGACGCGGGTTTAGTGTTAGCTGAAGAAAAAAAACAAGAGCCCGTGGATATATTTAAAGATACGGAAATTTCTGAAGTTGCCGGCATTCCTTTGTCTGCAAAAAGTATTTTAGTAATGAATCCGGAAACCGGAAAAATAATTTTTTCAAAAAATCCAAAACCACCTCGGAGGATGTCGCCAGCCACACCATCCGTTCCATCGAGAAGAACAGGCTCTATGTGATCACCCAGTTGGACGGCAAGTTTTCCTGGATCACCAAACGCATGAGCCCGGAACTCTATTACAAGGTCATCAAGTGGGGCTATAAACACAAGGTTTTGGATAAGTATCTGGGGTTATGAGTTCCAGGAGAAGAGGGAGGCGCCGATGGCAAGAAAAACGAGCGCCATCAGGGCCATGACTTCAATCTCCGTATGAACATCCATGAGGGTCGCCCCGTCGTTCATGATCTTCCGGACAGCGCTCAGCATGTGGGTCAGGGGGAAAATATCGGCTGTCTTTTTGACCCATTGGGGCGATCCCTCGATGGAGAACCAGACCTCGGAGAGAAACATCATGGGCCAGGTGAGGAAGTTGAGGATGCCCGAGGTGAACTCTTCGCTGGTTCCCCTGGAGGCCAAGATCAACCCCAGGGCGGTCAGGCTCAGGCTGCCCATGAAAAACACGATGAGAAGGTCCAGATAGGAACCTTCCACATGAAAATGAAAAATCAGATCGCACCCGATCCACACCACCGTCAGGGTGAACATGAGAAGAAAAAGCCGTGAAACCATCTGGGCGGT
Organism: Desulfobacterales bacterium; assembly: GCA_020056645.1. GTDB lineage: Bacteria > Desulfobacterota > Desulfobacteria > Desulfobacterales > JAHIVH01 > JAHIVH01. The sequence goes on along the minus strand of JAGVHJ010000110.1, from coordinate 1,738 downwards.
CAGGTACTCAAAGGCGGAGAGAGGCGTGGCCTTGAGCCGTTTCAACACGCCGGTCTTCCGGTATCGCACCACCACATAGCCCACGCCCCAGAGAGCTGAAAACATCATGTTCATCCCCAGAATTCCGGGGAAGAGCCAGTCGATGTAGCGGATCTCCCTGCCGTTCACCTCTCCCTTCTTTCCCATGGCTGGAGTCTGGGAGAGGGCGATGCCGCCATTGAAAAGGTGTTCCAGAAAGTAGCCCTTGGGGGATGTCTGATTGACCCAGTAAGCGTGTTCCGGTGAATCGTTTTTCAAGAGAAAATCGACCTTGTGGTGTTTCAGACGGTCCAGCCCCTCTTTTTCTGTCTTAAAGCCGATGAATTCGATGTATTTGTTCGCCTTCAGAGACTCCGGAATGGTGAGGGCCGCCGGGGCGGGTTTCTCCGAATCCACCGGAAATACCCCGATTTTATAGGCCGAGTACTCCTTGCCGCCGAAAACCACGCTGAAACCGGCGATGATGAGAAACGGAAAGAGAAAGTTCCAGCCAAAAGCGGCCCGGTCCCGGAAAAACTCCCTGTTCCTCGCTTTGATCATGATCCAGATGCGCTTCAGATTCATGCTACTCTCTCAACTGTCGTCCGGTAAGGTTTAAAAAAACGGTCTCCAGGTTGGGAGACCGGACCACCATATCTTTTAAATTGATGCGGGCCGAAATCAGGGTTTCCAGACAGGCGTTGATGTCGCTGGTTTTGATTCTGATCTGGTCGAACGAATCGACGAAGTTCAGGGGAAGGGTTTTTAACCGTTCCGCGTCCACGTGGTCCTTGGGGAGGAGAACCGAGATATCCATGCTCAGGTTTTTGATCAGCTGTTCCGGAGATCCCTGGGCGATGATTTTTCCATGGTCCATGATGGCGACCTCGTCACAGAGAATCTGGGCCTCTTCCATATAGTGGGTGGTCAGGATGATGGTCTTTCCGGTTTTCTTGATGGCCCGGATCACTTCCCAGAGGTTGCGCCGGGATTGGGGATCGAGCCCCGTGGAGGGTTCGTCCAGGAAGATCAGCTCCGGCTTGTTGATCAGGGATAGGGCCAGGGTGAATCGCTGCTTTTGACCCCCCGAAATCTTGTCGTTCATTTGATCGATAAAGCCGGAAAGGGAGCAGAGCTCGATCAACTCGTCTATGTCATGGGTATGGTTATATAGATTTTTAAAGGTCAGGAGGGTCTCCCGGACCGTGAGAAAGGAGAAAAGAGCGGTGTTCTGAAACTGGATGCCCACCTCCTCCCTGAAGGAGGCGGAGCGGGGTTTCCCCTTGTAGAGAATTTCACCCGCGGTGGGGGGAATCACATCTTCGATGATTTCGATGGTGGTGGTTTTCCCGGCCCCGTTCGGTCCCAGAATGCCGAAACAAATTCCCTGCTCCACCGAGAAGCTCACGCCATTGACGGCATTGACCCGGCCATACGATTTTTCGAGCCCAATGATCTGAAGCAGTGCGGTCATGACTGAAACGTCCCTTATTAATGAAACACCGGAAGAATTTGCCCTAATGGCCGTTGGGTGTCAAGGGATTTCATCGGTCGACGGTTGCGTTTGTTTCTGTCACTCGATGTTCAAGTTTTTGTTAATTTTCCCAACTCCGGCGTTGGAAAAAAAATTTTGATCCTCGAAATACCTCATGTATTCCTGCGGTCAAATTTTTTTTCCGCCTTGGATTTGAACAAATTTCCTAAAAACTTGAAGATCGAG
>JAGVHJ010000259.1 GCA_020056645.1 Desulfobacterales bacterium | reverse complement strand
TGTTAAAAAGACCAGGCAGATTACAAGCGCCATGAAAATGGTAGCGACCTCGAGACTTCGAGGAGCTCAGATGGGCATGGAAGCTTTTCGTCCATACGCTTCAAAATTTGCTGAGGTGCTGGGGAGCCTGGCGGCGAAATCCGGAGGAGAATCAAGCCCGCTACTGGTTCCAAGAGAAGAGGTGAAAAAGGTACACATCATTTTATGCACCTCTGATCGCGGATTATGCGGCGGTTTCAATATGAATCTGATCGATCTCGCCGAACGGTATCTGAAAAAACAGGCTGATAAAAATATTGAAATCTCTTTCACCGCCTTTGGCAAACGGGGGCGGGATTGGTGTAAGAAGAGTAAGCTCAATTTAGTTGATCAATACATTGGAGTCGTGGGCGCGAATTTCGGCTTTAACGTCGCATCCACATCCGGCAGGAAACTGATTAACGAATTTCTGGCGTCCACCTACGATGAGGTTCACGTTATTTATGCGCGGTTTATCAGCGTTGGAAAGCAAGTGCCTATCATCCAGCAGATTCTTCCGATTCCGCCAATCGAAAGTGTAGAGGAAGATAAAGCCGCCTCATCGGCTACTTATCTGCCAGAACATATTTGTGAACCATCCCCTGAAGAGTTGCTTAACGATATGTTGCCGAGAAACGTCTTTATTCAGATCCATAGCGCGCTATTGGAAACATCGACCAGCGAGCATGCCGCTAGAATGACAGCCATGGATAACGCAACCAAGGCGTGCAATGATATGGTTAATGAGCTGAAACGACTGTATAACAAGGTACGGCAGGCTGCGATTACTGCGGACTTAATGGATATCGTTGGCGGAGCCGAGGCCCTGAAGGGATAGCCTGAAAGATATTAACGAATACTCAAAATTGACGATACAGGAGGTCATTGTGGGAGAAAATTTAGGAAAAGTCACACAGGTTATGGGGCCTGTGGTGGATGTTGAATTTGAACCAGGTAAATTGCCGGCGATCCTGACCGCTCTGGCGATAACGAACCCTGTTATTAACGATGAAGCAGACAATCTCATTGTTGAAGTCGCCCAGCATCTGGGTGATAATGTTGTAAGAACCATCGCCATGGATGTTACGGATGGTCTGGTCCGTGGAATGAAAGTAAAAGACACGGGAAAACCAATTGTCATGCCAGTGGGTAAGGCCTCTCTTGGCCGGGTTTTAAACGTTGTTGGAAGACCCGTGGATGGATTGGGCCCTGTCAGCATGGAAAAAACCCTTCCTATTCACCGGTCAGCTCCCCAGTTTACCGAACAAGACACAACGGTTCGTGTTCTCGAAACCGGGGTCAAGGTTATCGACCTGCTCGTTCCCTTCCCCCGAGGAGGAAAAATGGGCATGTTCGGCGGCGCAGGCGTTGGAAAAACAGTTATCATGATGGAGATGGTTAACAACATCGCCATGCAGCACGGCGGTATATCGGTTTTCGCCGGCGTTGGCGAGAGAACCAGAGAAGGGAACGACCTTTACCATGAAATGAAGGATTCGGGCGTTCTTTCTAAAGCCGCGCTTATTTATGGCCAGATGACCGAACCCCCCGGAGCCAGAGCACGGGTAGCATTATCCGCTCTCACATGCGCCGAATATTTTAGAGATCAAGAAGGGGCCGATGTGCTCATCTTTATCGATAACATATTCCGGTTCACCCAGGCAGGTGCTGAAGTATCCGCACTCCTTGGCCGTATGCCCTCCGCTGTTGGGTATCAGCCCACACTCGCGGTTGACATGGGTGGTTTGCAGGAAAGAATCACATCCACCGACAAAGGTTCCATCACCGCGGTGCAATGCGTTTACGTACCTGCCGACGACTTGACCGACCCCGCTCCTGCAACCACATTTGCCCACTTGGACGGTACTGTGGTTTTATCCAGGGCCATCGCGGAACTTGGTATCTATCCTGCGGTGGATCCGCTTGATTCCTCATCCCGAATTCTTGATGCGGCTTATATTGGTGAAGACCATTACGAGGTCGCGAGAACGGTGCAAAGGACCCTTCAGAAATATAAAGAGCTTCAGGACATCATCGCTATTCTGGGGATCGACGAACTATCCGATGAAGATAAGCTTGTCGTAAAAAGGGCCAGGCGGTTGCAGCGGTTTCTTTCCCAGCCATTTCATGTCGCCGAGGCCTTTACCGGACTCAAGGGTCGATATGTAAAAATTGAAGATACCATCAAGGGATTCAGGGAAATCTGCGAAGGCAAACACGATGAATTGCCTGAAGGCGCATTCAACCTGGTCGGCACCATTGAGGATGCAATTGAAAAAGCTGAAAAAATGGCCAAAGAATCGTAAAGAATAAAATTAGGATAAACAATGGCTAATTATATTAAACTTGAAATCGTCACTCCTGAAAAAGCAGTGGTGAGCGAAGACGTCCAAATAGTGATGGCCCCTGGAATTTGTGGCGAATTCGGCGTTCTTCCGGGACATACGACATTTCTCACGACTCTGAATATCGGCGTTCTGAAATATATCGATAAGAACGGCGTCGAGCGAAAGGTTTTTATCAATGGGGGGTTTGCGGAAGCACTTCCCGATAAGGTGACCATTCTTGCAGAGTCGTCCGAAAGACGTCGGGATATCGATGTTAACAGGGCGAAACGCGCCTTGGAACGCGCCGAACGACGGTTGAGCGGCAGCTCCACGGCGGCAAGTGGTCACGACAAACACGACCTTGATCTTATCAGGGCCCGTGCGGCTATGGCCAGAGCCATGCATCGTCTGAGAGTAGTCGAGTCGATCAATCATTAAGGTGAACCTATCTCGAAAGTAATCTTTCGCCTGAATTATACGGTTACCGAACTAGGCAGTCCATTTTAAGTGGACTGCCTTTTCATTTTTTACCAATGGTATTTCCTTTACATTCATTAAAGAAATGGGGGGAAAAAATGGATCGAATAGCAAAAGATACCGGTATTATCATTCTTGCTGCGGGAAAAGGAACTCGAATGAAATCGGAGCGGGCAAAGGTCCTCCATGAAATATTGGGCAAACCGATGATTTCCTATGTTCTAAAAACGGCGGTTGGTATTTCAAACGCCAATGTGATTGTCGTCGTGGGTCATCAGGCCGAAGAGGTCAAAAGCGCGATATCCAGTGATTTCCAAAATATTTCTTTCGCTTATCAGGAAAAACAATTAGGCACCGGACACGCTGTTATGTGCGCTCTTCCCTATCTAAAACATCATATTAAACAAATTGTGATACTATGTGGGGATGTTCCGATGATAAAAAGCGACTCCATTGTTTCACTTATTTCTAAAAATTTGCTTGAAGGCTATGATATTTCCGTTTTAACTGTTGAAATGAAGAATCCTACGGGATATGGTCGGATTATCCTTGGTTCAGATGGAAACATCATCGATATTGTAGAAGAAGCCGACGCCTCTCCCGAGCAGAAAAAAAATAGAATGGTTAATTCGGGTGTTTATTGTATCAATACAAATGATCTGAAACTGTTCTTGAACGATTTAAAACCGAATAATGTACAAGGAGAATATTATCTGACCGATGTTGTGAAGGCTGGGAATCGGTTGAATAAAAAAATCGGACTTGTTCTTTCAGAAAATGCAAATGAAACAATCGGTATAAACGATATTCAAACACTTCAACTTGTTGAAAGTCTCATGAAGAGTTCTTAAGGTAAAATATCTTGACTTAAATTCCCATAAACGATTATATAGGTGCAAAGATTTCAAGAGGTGTGGATGACTATTGGGCGAATTCAAAATACTGTTGAATCCCTTGAAGGGAAAATCGATCATTTACTTGAAATTTTTGATAGTTTGAAGCTGAAAAATAGGGAGCTTCAAACAAGGGTTGATAAATTAGAACAGGAGCTTCAAGATAAAACCGAGGCGGAAAACCGTCAGGCAGAACAAAGAGAGATAATTCAGAATAAAATTGAAAGCTTATTGATAAAATTAAAGGATTTCTCAGAGTTGGTTTAATTTGGGATAACACGATAATACTTTGGAAGGTAATGTTCAGAATCATTGGATGATATTGTAACAATAGAACTTTTTGGAGAAACCTATAAGTTTAAGACTGAGGTTGAGTTCGACAATGCAAAAATGGTCGCTGATTTCCTTGTGGATGAGGTTCTAAAAGTAGAGAAGAAACTCAAGGAAACAACGCCTGGTGTGTTACGATTCAAGCTATTATTGTTAGCTGCTTTGAATATATCGGGTGAGTATTTTAAACTTAAAAATAACCATAAAGATTTATTGGAAAATATATCTGATCGATTGGAAAATATTTGTGTTAAAATCGATCATCTGCAACAATGATTCGCTATGCCTTCTTGTTTTTAGACCTCTCTTTCTTCTGAAGGAACTATCCCCTCATGTGTGTTATTTAGAAATTTCCTCTATTTGTAGTACGAAAAATGTATCGCCCCCTGTCGTGTTCGTGACCGGATGATGTTCTTTTGCTCAAAGTATGCTGAATGGGAATCTTTACTTGTTTCGGTGTGCATGTTCTGAATTTTCAGAAAAGCCTGAAGAAACAACAGGATGCCCACCTTTAATCCTGTGGTTTAAGGACCAACCAGCACGGCACAAAGATGGGGGGCTCTTTCCTTTATCGAACGAATGGCATTACTCATATAACCGGTCTTTGACCGTTTATATAAAAAGATTAGGAGAATAAACGATATGTATGAAATAATTTTTTGTATTATTGGGTTAGGAGGCGGATTTGGTCTGGCCTATTGGGTAAAAAATAGCTTCAATGCAAAACAGGCTAAAGCTGTAGCCGAAGAGTCCATGAAAATATTGGAGGATGCAAAGCAGAGGGCGGACACCCTTCTTAAAGAAGCCAAACTTGAGGCGAAGGACCGGCTTTTTAAAATGAAAAGCGAGTTTGATCAAGAAACCAATGAGATTCGCAACGAATTAAAAAGGCAGGAGAAGCGGCTGCTTCAAAAGAGAGAAGGCCTTGATAAACGTCAAGATGTTTATGAAAAAAGAGATAAAGAGCTGATCATCAGAGAGAAAGACATTCAAAATGCAGAGGAGGAGATCCAGAAAAAGGAGTCTCATTATCTTGCATTAATTGAAGAGCAGAAATCCAAATTGGAAAATATTTCTGGCATGACCTCCGAACAAGCTAAGGAACTCTTGATACGAGCCATGGAAAACGAGGCTCGCCATGAAGGGGCGAAGATGGTGAAACGGGTCACCACTGAAGCTCAGGAAGAGGCGAGCAGGGTCGCCAAAAAAATTATGGCGACCGCCATTCAGCGGTATGCGGGCGACTTTGTGGCTGAACGTACCGTTTCCGTGGTTCCTTTGCCGGAAGACGAAATGAAAGGTCGCATTATTGGTAGGGAGGGCAGGAACATCCGGGCGCTTGAAGCCGCAACAGGCATTGATTTGATTATCGATGATACGCCAGAAGCGGTTGTTCTTTCTGGATTTAATCCAGTAAGGCGCGAGGTCGCGAGGCTCTCCTTGCTGAAATTGATTGCAGATGGTCGAATCCATCCAGCCAGAATTGAAGAGGTTGTCAAGACAGTTGAGCTAGAGGTTGATGTGGCCATGAAAGAAGCGGGCGAACAAGCCGCTTTCGAGTTGGGTGTGCATAATATTCATCCTGAGCTTATTAAGGTTATCGGCCAATTGAAATTTAGGACAAGCTACGCCCAGAATGTATTGCAGCATTCGGTTGAAGTAGGCGCATTGTGCGGCATCATGGCCTCTGAACTGGGATTGAACGTTAAATTGGCTAAGCGGATGGGCCTTCTGCACGATATCGGTAAGGCCATTGATCATGAGGTTGAGGGACCCCATGCGGTGATTGGGGCGAAACTCGCTAAAAAATATGGCGAGTCTCCCAAAATTGTTCAGGCGATTTCCGCCCATCACGAGGATGTGCCTCCTGAATCGGTCTATGATTTGCTCGTCCAGGCCGCGGATTCCCTCTCAGGAGCCAGGCCAGGAGCCCGTAAGGAGCTTCTTGAGAATTACGTCAAACGTTTGGAGGATCTGGAGCAAATCGCCAACTCATTCAAGGGCGTCGCCAATACCTATGCCATTCAGGCGGGACGTGAACTTAGGGTGATTGTGGAGAGCGACAAGGTT
>JAGVHJ010000118.1 GCA_020056645.1 Desulfobacterales bacterium | reverse complement strand
TATATTTTCTTTACTCTGATTTAATTTATTCAGGTTGCTGTATGTGGTAAACTTCGAATCAAAAACAAGTAGCTTTGGGGCTACCCCTCGCCCTGTTTTTAAAATATTGCACTGGAATTCGAAACAGGCGAAATATGGGATATACTGGACAACAACCTTTTTTTTATCGATTCCTCTTGCCGGATATGATAGCGTTTCACACTTTTCAAGTGGCGTGAGACCGTTTACTATCTAAAAATGAACCGATAAAGAGGTGAGCCATGTATAAAAATCTTTTCAGTCCCATTTCCATCAATCATCTTGAAATTAAAAACCGAATCGCCTATCCCTCCCTTGGGCTCCTTTACTCCTATGATGGCCAGTTGAATGACCGCTACTACCATTTCTTCAAAGAACGGGGCGCGGGCGGGGCCGGCATCGTCACTGTGGGGCCGGTTGGGATTGATTATATCGGCATTGGGGCCATCGGTCTCAGGCTCGATTCAGACGACGCGATCCCCTCTTTTCAGAAGCTCACGGGTCTTATCAAGAAGGGAGGGGCAAGGGCCTGGGTCCAGCTCTTTCACGCGGGTGCTTACTCGCATCCGATTCTTATCAATGGTGAAAATCCCATCGCCCCCTCTTCAATTTACTCAAAATACTCAAAAGCAACTCCCCGGGAGATGACTCTGGAAGATATCAAGACCGTTCAGCAGGCCTACGCCGATGCGGCTAGGAGAGCCATTGAAGCTGGATTTGACGGCATTGAGATCCTGGCCTCCGCCGGATATCTCATCACCCAGTTTCTTTCGCCTTTGAGAAATCAGAGAACCGACGACTATGGTGGAAGCTTTGAAAACCGGACCCGGTTCCCCAAAGAAGTCTTGACACTAATTCGAAGGAAAGTCGGGAAGGATGTCCCCCTCACTATCCGGATGGCTGGAAACGACTTTGTACCAGGAAGCAACACAGACTCGGAGACCCCTGCTATTGCTAAGATTTATGAATCGTGCGGCGTCGACGCCATCAATGTCACCGGCGGGTGGCACGAGTCGCCCGTGCCCCAGCTTCCCATGGAAGTGCCTAGAAACGCTTACGCCTATCTGGCGCTCAATATTAAAAAGGCCGTATCGATTCCCATCTTGGCTTCCAACCGGATCACGACCCCCCAAGAGGCCGAAACGATCATCGCGGATGGTTACGCTGACATGGTCAACCTGGGACGGATTCTCATCAGTGATCCCGAGTGGCCAAACAAGGCCAGGCAGAACCGCGCCGACGAAATCAGGCCCTGCGTGGCCTGTTCCCAGGGGTGTACCGATCAGATCTTCACCGGTCGCGCCGTTTACTGTATCACCAACCCAAGAGCGGGTTTCGAGGGGGAACGGAATATCGTTCCCGCCACCTCCCCCAAACAGATCCTCATCGTAGGCGCGGGGCCTGCCGGTTTAGAAGCGGGGGTGACGGCGGCTCAGGCCGGCCACCGAGTTGAAATTTACGAAAAATCGGATGATATCGGCGGCCAGTTACGATTCGGCGGCAACCCTCCCAATAAAAAAGAGATCTTCTCGATTCTTCGCTATTACAGAGCCATGATTAAAAAACTCAACATCCCGGTTCATCTGAATACCGAAGCGACCCTGGCGATGATCCGGGAGAAAAAACCAGACCACATCATCGTAGCCGAGGGTGCAGAACCCCTGATACCGCCCATCGACGGGGTTTCCGATCCCTCAGTTGTCTCCTCATGGGAGGTGCTCAAAGGAGGCGTCAAAACCGGCAGGAAAGCTGCCATTATCGGCGGTGGAGCCGTAGGACTTGAGACCGCCGCATTTATCGCGCAAAAAGGAACAATTTCACCCGAGATTCTTCATTTCCTCTTTACCTATGAGGCCGAATCCCCAGAACGGCTCCGGCAGATCCTCTTCAACGGGGCGACTGAGGTGACCCTCTTTGAAATGCTGCCCCGTGTGGGGGGCGATGTGGGAAAATCCACCAAGTGGGTGCTTCTTGGAAACCTGGAGCGTTACGGCGTGAAAATAATCACAGGCGCAAAAGTGACCCGGATTAAAAACGGTGTGGTCACATACACTCAGGGGGAGAAGGAGCTTGCCCTCGTCTTTGACACCGTGGTCCTTGCCTCCGGGTCACGACCTGTCAAACGGCTTTCAGAGAAATTGGAAAAAGAGGGCGTCCCTTTCATGGCCCTTGGCGACTGTACGAAGATCGGGAGGATCGACAATGCCGTTCATGGCGGATTTCTTGCTGCAATGAATCTTTGACAAAGAGCTATCGAGCCACCGCAGGGCGGGGGAATAAACCGCCTCCATGGATTTTATGAAAAAAAGGATTCTGAATGGCGGCAAGGATTTAAGGATAGGCCTTTACCGGCTATGATCGGGGCCCTTTCCCCCGCCGCTCATTTTAAGGTAATCCTCTATTTTTTTCAGATTGGCCAAGGCCTGAATAGAGCTCGGATCAAGACTCAGGGTCTTTTTTAGATGATAAACGCTTTTGTCGAGCCGGTTCAGGTTGATATAGGTGACCGCCAGGTTGTTATGAGCCTCCACATACGAGGGGTTTAGCTCCAGTGCTTTGTGGTAATAGATCCGGGCCTCCTCATACCGCTTCATGTCGTCCAGGGCGTTTCCGATGTTGAAATAGGTGACCGGATCCGGATGGATGGAAAGGGCTTTTTCCCAATGATTCATAGCATTTGTAACGTCTCCCTTGACGTATAGGGCTTGGCCGATGTTGTTGTGGATGGTGCTGTTGTTTTCCGTTACAGCAAGGGCTTGTTCATAAAGGGAAATGTTATCTTTCCAGAGAGCGGTCTGACGGAAAGAGAGAAGCATGAGGGGCATGGCCAGAAAAAGGATGAAACCGGTCTGTAGATGCGTTCGATAGGGAACCTTTTCAAAGAGGCCGGAAAGAAAAAGTCCGATGATGATAAAGAGCCCGATATGGGGGATGTAAGCGTACCGGTCGGCCATGGACTGGTTTCCGACCTGAATGATTCCGATCATGGGAACCAATGTCCCCACATACCAGAGCCATCCCAGGGCCACATAGGGCTTTTTTTTTGCGAGGAGAAATGCGCCGGCAAAGCACACAGCCAGGAGAAAAAAGGAGCCTATTATTTCCATGCCTGACAAGTCATGCTTGAGGGGATAGAGAACACACAGGTCCAGAGGGATGAAGAGTTTGACGATGTACGCGATGTAAGCGTCTCCGGCGTTGATAAGCCTCATGCCTATGGAAAGATCGTCAAAGGGCCTAACCGCGCCGCCGCTTTTCTGAACCAGGATGGTGACCACCGAAGAGACGAGGGTCAAGGCAAGAAGCGGGAGCTTTTCCAGAATCAGACGCTTGACTGGAATCCTTTCCATGGATCGGCTTCCTGATCTCTCCTGAAAATATCCGGCGCGATTCAGGGGCCAGATATCCAGAAGCAGCAGTAAAAAGGGGAACGTGACGATCATGGGCTTGGCAAGGAGGCCTGCGGCAAAAAGAACTGCGACCCAGGCATATCGCGTGGAAGAAAGTTTGTCCGCATATAACGTATACTGATAGAGGGATAGAAAAAAGAAGAGGGTGCATAGCAGATTCTTCCTCTCAGAGACCCAGGCCACGGACTCCACGTTCAGCGGATGAAGGGCGAAAAGCACCGCGACCATGAGACTTGCAAAACGGTCCATGATCAGCCGCTTCATTACTATATACAAAAGCGCGCTGTTGATCATGTGAAAGATCATATTCATCAGATGGTGGTAGCCCGGTTCGGTCCCAAAAAACTCACAGTCGGCCATGTGAGAGATCCAGGTCAAGGGATGCCAGTTATAGGCGTACCCGGATGTAAAGGCCCATCGGATGCCTTCGAAACTGATCCCCTTCAGCACATGAGTATTCAGGGTTATGTATTGGGCGTCATCATAGACGAATTCGAACCGGAAAGTCTGTGCGTAAACGATCAATATGGAAACAACCAGAAACACGATAAGAAACGGATCGTTCTGATCGAACACCGGCAGGGGGTGGGCGCTCTTTTTTTCAGAACCCTGTGGCGCGGAATGGTTGAGGTGTTTTATTCTGCTTTTTTTGCCCATGATTCAGATTCCCAATGGGGTGTGCGATACTTGGAATTATTTGATGATCCTCAATGTATGGGTCTTCTTCAACTCTTTCCACAAGGCCCGGATAATGGCGTCCGTAGCCGCTCCTTCATCAAGAGAAGGATTCTCGTCAACAATCCTGCACGCATTCAAAAGGGTGTCGTTTCCGATTCCTCCGTGAAACCAGTTTAAAATATAGCGCCCCAGTGTGGCATGAAGGGCGGGAAGCTCCCTTTCGGTCATATTTGAAAGGGTTGTTCGATCTTTCAACGACAGCTCCCGGATGAGGATGGCGACAGCCTCTTCCACGGAGGAGGGCGCCGAGGTGCTTCCGTTTCGAGCAGGTTTTTCCTCCATCATTCCTAAAAAAAAGACCGCTTCCAGAATCGCCATGGTTTTTTCATAGATGAGAGGGTCCTCGCTCGCACGGGTTCCAGCCACATTCAACACCTCGATGGCGTGCCCCACGATAAAGCGGTGAATCTCCCTTGCCGCGTTAAATAGAATGGTCTGACGTAAATCGATATGAAGGCACGGCTTCCCATGTTTTCTTGCGAATTTCAGGGTGAGGGAAGAGCCACCCTGGGGCTCTCCATGGGTCAAAACCAGCGTTCCATCGGCTTCGATGACATTTTTTTCCGTTCGGTCCGGATAGTTTTCCGAGGCTGTTTCAATGAGCTGATAGTTTTCGGGTAACGGCCCATTTTCCGTCAAGCGGCCTCTGGGAATATATCCGCCATGGGGGATATCCAATTTAATAGCGATATCGAGCGCGCCCTGATCCGCGCCTGTCTGCCCGCCGGATATGATTTTTTTTATCATCCGTCTCACCAGATCTTGTTTTTTCGCCCCAGGAAAGAGACCCCTTTCGTTGGGCCGCGCTTTCCATTCAGGAGGATCTCGTCTGATCCTCGGCCTCTCTCGCTCCATAGCAATTCGGAAACATAAAATGACTGGTTACAGGTTTAAAGTCAAGACTTTATAACGAATATCGCCTTACCATTTCTTGACAACTTCCCTTCCGCAAACTACAATTACCTAATAGGTGGCATATAAAGCACCGAGTTTACGAACACCCCTGGCACATGAGAGAGAAAGGAAATCGCATGCAATATATCACAAAGTCTCAAAAAGCAAGAAACGCCATCCGGCTGATTAAAATCACGGCGGACGCGCTCGTGCTCCGGGGCTACTATAAACCCTCAGGCCAGTCGGGCCTTAAACTAGCGGAAGGGTTTCAAATTTTAAGTCCTGAAATCTATGGATCGATGAACGATCCCAGAATCATCGAGCTTAAAGGTCTGGAATACGTCATCGAACGGCTCCCCTTAGGCATCGAGAAATGCAACCGGATCATTCTGACCGCCCAGGAGGAGTTTGAAGACGCCTCTTTTGAAAAGGTTCTTCCACCCAAACGGAGACGGGCCTCCTACCGGGTCAGCGAGAAAGAGATCTGCTTTGTCATCACCCGGGGATTGAGCGAAATATATGATATCCTGACCCATATCACCTTTCTCAATATCGAGGCGGTCAAGATCCACAAACAGATGCGGGACCGAGAGTTGAATCTAACAAGCCAATGGAAGGAGCTTGAAAAAATTATCGACAATCCGGCTCTCATGAGTGAGGATGAGCTGGACCAGGCTCTCTGGAACCTGAGCATCATCCTGGGAAGAACCTTTCACGAAACCAAGAGCTCATACGCCTATTTGGAAAGATACCATAACGATCACTATGGCCGCCACATCCTATTCAGAATCATCCACGGCCTGGGCAGACGCGTTGATGCGGAAAAGGAGTCGAGGGACAACGAACTCTTGATCGCCTTTACCCCTGCCCTGAACGAGATGATCGCAAGTCAGATGTACGGTCAGAACTGGGCGTTGACGTTAAAGAGGAAGATATACGAGCTGGGATTTCAGGCAAGGCCCATCCACATCATTAGCGCCAACATGCACAGCGTGAGGAATCTCATCTATGGTTACGCCGCTTTCAAATCGAAAAAGAAAAGAAACCCGGAAGGCGACCTCTACTCCTTTATAAAGGAACTCGTCGATCTGGAGGAGGATATTCAGGCCTTTTCCGAAAAAAACGGCCTCTATCCCATTTCCGACACCTCCGGTGCATTTATCGACTGTCAGATCATCGATACGGAACAGCTGAAAGGAGTCCGGCTCCATCCGGAACTTAAAATAGACATGGCCCAGCGCCAGAATGAGTCTCCCCTGATCGTGGTGATGGATTATGCATTCGGCACCCAGGCCTTTGAAGTGATGGATGAGCTCCTTGATACGGAAGGGGCCGAAAACGAATCCATGCCGCTCTTTTTCAGCTCCATATCAGTCATGGGTAAAGCGGGAACTCTTCCTGGGAGAAAAGGCGACATCATGCTTGCGACCTCCCATGTGTTTGAAGGCACATCGGACAACTACTCATTTCAAAACGACCTTTCAAAGGAGGACTTTGACAGCGATATTCCCGTGCATGAAGGTCCGATTGTTACGGTCATCGGCACCTCCCTACAGAACACGGATCTGCTGAAACGGTTCCAGACAAGCACCTGGAAGGCCGTTGGCCTTGAGATGGAAGGTGGACACTATCAGAAAGCGATCAGCTCGGCCATGATCCGGGGCCATATCTCCAAGGATATCAAGGTCAGGTACGCCTATTACGCCTCAGACAATCCACTCGTGAGCGGCCAGACGCTTGCCTCGGGCAGTATGGGAGATGAGGGAATCAAGCCCACCTATATGATTACCAAGGTGATCATCGAAAAGATTTTTGGCGGATAAAGGGAGGGGGAAGAAGGAGAGGCCGCTTTCAAGCGGTGGTCTCATTCTTTTTAAGAATCACCAAGGTGATATCGTCCTTGAGTTCATAGGGCAAAAGCGCTTCCAATATGCGGCTTTTAATGGTGTCAGGGGGTTCTGGCCCCAGAGACTTGAGAAGAGCGCTCAGCTTCTCTTCTGAAAACATCTCTGTTCGTAGCAGGCCGTTATCCCCGGATTCGGTGTTTTCCCTAACCGCTTCCGTAACGCCGTCCGTGTAAAGAAGCATGACGTCTCCGGCCTTCATCTCCAGGGAGTCTAGATGGGTCATCTCTCCGATCTCCTCCATAATACCGATCCACATGCCTCGTGTTTCAACGCACTCCACCTGACCGCTCTCTTTCCGATAGATCATGATATCCTGGTGAAGGCCCGCGAAATGAAATCGGCCATCGGCCACACAGGCGAGGGCTGTCAAGGTCATATACTTCTGCTCGCCCAGTTTTTTAATGTTTTCCGATATGGTCCGGTTAATGACCGACAGAAGCTTGGGCGGCTCCATCTTGGGATATTCGGAGAGAATGGCCCGAATCGATGTCTGAACCATCATCATCACGAGTCCTGCGGTGATGCCATGCCCAGATACATCGCCGATCAGCACCCAATCCATGCCATCCACATTGATGATGTCGTAATAATCGCCGCCCACTTCGGAGGCCGCCTCCATATGCGCGGCAATCTCATATCCCCAGATTGAAGGGGAGACCGGTAAGAGGGTGGTCTGGATTTTCTTAGCAAGTTCCATCTCCCCCCAGAGGGCGTTCATGGCAAGCGCCAGTTGCTTGGTCTGTTCACGGATCTGTCGTTCCGCCTCCTTCTGTTCGCTGATATCCCTTGCGATCGCCACGATATTGATCGATGACCCACCCTCTTTCAGGAGGTTCAGAGAGACCATGGTGGGAAAAACAGCCCCGTCCCTTCGTTGATGGGTCAACTCCTTCTTGACAACGGGAATCTTTTCAATGGACAAGAGAGAAGTACGCACCGATTCATTATACTCCTCTTCCGGATAAAACAATGAGAAGGGTTTTCCGATCAGCTCATCGATTCCGTGGTCATAGCCGTGCATCTCGGCCCAGGCCCTGTTTCCATATTTGAGGGTGCCGTCAAAATTGATGACGGCGATGCCGTCAACCGATTGTTTCACGGCGTTTTCAAGCATGAATGTTTTCTGTAGAGGCCGCTTGATGGAGCGGGAAATTATCAGTGCGATCAGGCTGATGGCGGTTGTCACCACCACGATAAAAACCGTCAGGTTCAGGAACTGCTGGTGCTGGGTTTTGTTGTTGATATCCGCAAGCTGGGCCTTGAGGTTGGTTGAAAAGGCCTGTTCAAGATTCTCTATCTGATGATGGATACGATCGGATGTTTTTCGCAGCTCATTGCCTTCCTGGATCATCTGGGTTTGCCGATCAAGGGTTAGCTCCGTCTGGGTTATGTCATTGCCATAATTGGCCATGGTCGTGTAGACCCTCATGGCCGTTTCTCGAAACGCTTGAAACTCCGGTATCAACCGTTCAAGCTCGTTGTTTTTTCTCAAGACTCCCTGCCGTAGATCTCTGATCTCAATAAGAGCACGCTGAACTTCCGCGGCTTTCCGTTCCGCCTCCTTAACAAGAGCCTCCTCTCCCAGCGTGACTGCGTCATTGTATAGCTTAATCTGTTCGTTATAAGCGGCCAGGGCCATCTGACTGATCTTTGCGGCGGGAAACAGATAGTTTGATACATCGGTCAGATAGAATATGGTGCGCTGGCCTAGAGAAAACCCGACCACCGTTGATAAAAAATACCCAAAAATCAGGATACTCAGGCTGAGCCATATTTTTGAAAATATGCTGATCGTATGTTTCATGACATATCCTTAAGAGTTCAAAAAAGCGGCCAGCCATTCTGGATTGAGACGCTTTTTCCGCACATGGGGTCTTCGTAGGATAAACGGGTGAGAATATACCATGATCGCCACGTTAAAAAAAGAACAAAATAGAGTCCTTTTGTTTGACACTTGGTTTTTGTTCATTTATATGGTAACAATTTTAAAAAATAATAAGAGACGCTCTGACCCATTGGCGCCCCCATTGATATCCGGTTGTCTGGGGAAAATAGGTAACCCTTTGAGTGAATGTGACACATTGAAACGCCATGATTAAAACCATCCTTATCGTCGATGACTCCCGCATCGCCCGGATGATGCTGAACAGCTGCATCCTTCAATACCAGGCGTATGAAATTTTCGAGGCCGAAGACGGAAAAAAAGCGATTGAAAAATATAAGGAGGTCTCTCCAGAAGTGGTTTTCATGGATCTCACCATGCCGGTCCTGAATGGATATGAGGCCACCCGGGAAATATTGAAGATCAATAAGAACGCCATTGTATTTGTGATCACCGCAGATGTCCAGCCCAAGTCGGTTGAAATCATAACCGATATTGGAGCCCTGGCGGTCATCAAAAAACCCGCCGAACCCGAGAGCGTCCGAAACGCACTGATAAAAGCAGAGGAAACACTCGTGTTGCGGGCCCATTCCGCCTGAATCAATTGATTGCAAAAATCGTTCATGCAATGATCAACGGAAATCGGAAATACGCATATGGAAAATCACCCGATCATCGAGCCCTGCCTGATCAAGGCCATTTTACACCTCCAGCATTTTGTGAGTGAAGTGACCGGCAAGGAACCCACACAGGAAGAGATCTCCAAAGTCCTGAAACGCTATTTCATCCTCAAGGAGATTCTGGATCAGATCAAATGGGAGCGGGAAAACTCGTAAAGCCATGCCCTCTCAGACAGAAGAGATGATTCAATTTGACAGGGGGCATCTCTGGCATCCTTACACCTCCATGACCCATCCCCTTCCGGTATACCCGGTCTCATCGGCTAAAGGGGTCCGCCTGATTTTAGCTAACGGAGAAGAACTGATCGACGGAATGTCCTCATGGTGGGCGGCCATTCATGGATACAACCATCCGGTTTTGAACCAGGCCCTCTCCGGTCAGCTTGAAAAGATGGCCCATGTGATGTTTGGCGGCATCACCCACGAGCCTGCCGTGAACCTGGCCCGGCTGATATTAACGCTTGCCCCCGCCCCTCTCGAGAAGCTCTTTTTCTGTGATTCGGGTTCGGTCGCCGTCGAAGTGGCCATCAAAATGGCCTTTCAATACTGGATCTCCAAAGGACGCCCGGAAAAAAACCGTCTCCTGACGATTCGGTCCGGCTATCATGGGGACACTTTCGCCGCCATGGCCGTATGCGATCCAGAAACCGGTATGCACAGCCAATTCGGAAATATTCTGCCCCGCCACCTGTTCGCTCCCAGACCCGCCCAGCGATTTCACGATTCATGGGACGAATCCGCCATTGATGATTTCAAGGCGCTCGTCGCCGCCCATCATCCGGAAATCGCAGCGGTTATCTTGGAGCCCGTGGTTCAAGGCGCTGGCGGAATGTGGTTCTACTCTCCCCGCTACCTCTCCCGGGTTCGGGAGGTGTGCGACCAGTTCGACCTTCTTCTGATCGCCGATGAAATAGCCACCGGTTTCGGGCGGACCGGCAAAATGTTCGCGTGCGAGCATGCAGGCGTTTCACCAGATATCATGTGTATCGGCAAAGCGTTGACTGGCGGCTACATGAGCCTCGCCGCGACCCTTGCCACACGGAAAGTCAGTGACGGCATATCGGACAAGGGACCTGGCGTGTTGATGCACGGCCCCACCTTCATGGCGAATCCCCTGGCCTGCGCGGTTTCCCACGCAAGCATCGCCCTTCTTCTTTCGACCAACTGGCAAGAAAAAATCAAGGCCATTGAAGCACAGCTGATTGGAGAGCTCGAACCGTTGGGAAAAGAGAAAGCGGTCAGGGATGTCCGTGTCCTGGGAGCCATCGGCGTCGTGGAGATGCAGGAACCGGTTGACATGGCGACGATCCAGAGGCGATTTGTCGAGCAGGGGGTCTGGATCAGACCTTTTGGAAGGCTCATCTACCTCATGCCCCCCTATATCATCGAACAGGAGGATCTCTCTCGGTTAACCGGAGCCATCCGGAGTGTGGTTCAGAAGGGCCTATAAAGCCTCGGACCCTATAACCGTTTCAACAATTTTTCGTGAATTCCGCCGAACCCGCCGCTCGACATCACGAGGACCACGTCGCCGGGGGCTGCGGTCTGTGCGATGAACTCGACGATTCGGTCAACAGACCTGAAGTAATGGGCCTTTTTACCAGCCGCCACCAGATCGTTCACCAGTTTCTCAGAGGAGAATCGCTCCCCCTCGGGGATTTTTTCAAGGTTCTCCGGCTCTGGGACCACGATCATATCCGCGTCGGCGAACGCATCTGGATAGCTCTCCTGAAACACCCGTCTCTTGTTCGAATTGGTCCTGGGCTCGAAAACAGCGATGATCCGCCCTTGCCGGTAGAACGAACGGACCCCTTTCAGCGTCTCTTTCACGGCAGTGGGATGGTGGGCGAAATCATCCATGATGGTCACACCGTTCTTTACCCCCCGGATCTCCTGCCGCCGCTTCACGCCTTCGAAGGTTTCCAAGCCCGCGCCGATCTTTTCTGGAGAGAGACCGATGGAATCTGCAACAGCCACTACCGACAGGGCGTTCAACAGATTGTATGCGCCCATCATCCGTATCCGGAACCGTCCGAAGGGCGCCTCCCCTTTCCAGATATTGAACACCTGAAAGGGCGGCTCGCACCGGCTCTCTCCCAGCCGCCACATGGCGTGGTCCGCCATGCCATAGGTAAGAACCTTCAGATTTCGTCCCTGGACCAGGGAGGCCACATTTGAATCATCGGCGCAGGCGACGAGTGTGGAACCGGGGGCCATCATGGAAAGCAGCGCGTTAAATGCGGATTTGACCGCGTTCAAATCTTCGAAAATATCGGCGTGGTCAAATTCGACGCTGGTCAGAATGGTTATCGCCGGATCATAGTGAAGGAATTTTGGACCCTTATCAAAAAAGGCGGTATTATACTCATCCCCTTCAAACACGATATGGGCGCCCCTGCCGATCCGGTAGTTGCTCTTGAAATTGTTGAGGATGCCTCCCACCATAAACGAGGGGTCCGCCCCCGCCGATTGAAGCACCCATGCCATGAGCGAGGAGGTGGTGGTTTTTCCGTGGGTGCCTGCGATCACGATGGCCTCTTTCCCCTTTCCGGCGAACCACTTCAGTGCCTGGGGCATGGAGCAGAAGGGGATCTTCCTTTCCGCCGCCGCCAGCGCTTCCGGGTTATCCTTTCTCACCGCGTTTCCAATGACGACCAGGTCTGGACCATGGGCGAGGTTCTCCTGGGAATATCCGTTAAAAAGCGCGATACCGTTATTTTTCAGAAAATCGCTCATGGGAGGATAGACTGCCTGATCGGAGCCTGTGACCTGGTATCCCATCTCCTTGAGCATTAAGGCAAGGGCCCCCATGGCCGTGCCGCACACCGCGATCAGATGAATGGTCTTCACCGGGTCGGGTATTCTGTTTAGTTTCATGTCCATATCGATATCATCCGTCTTTTTGTCAGGTTTGGAAAAGCCAGGATGTCACTGTCAGGCCACTTTTCCAACGGATAGATCCTTGAGAACCCTATCCGCCGCCTGGATGCTCTTCTCGATATCCGCATCCGTGTGGGCCGAAGAGACGAATCCCGCTTCGAACTGAGAGGGCGCTAAGTAGATCCCCTGGTTGCGCATGCCTATGTAGTATGCTGAGAACATGCGGGTATCGCTGGTTTTTGCGTCCTGAAAGGAGGTCACCGGTTTCTCTGTGAAAAAGAGGCCAAACATGGAACCCACATGGGCGCAGGTGGCCTTGACGCCATATTTCCGGATAATCGATGAGAGGCCTGACACCAGCTGTTCGGTTTTTTCATTGAGCGCCTTGAAGAAATTCTTTTCCTCCAACAGGGTGAGGGTGGCGATGCCAGCGGCCATGGCCAGGGGATTTCCGGAAAGGGTGCCTGCCTGATAGACGGGCCCCACGGGAGCAATCTGACGCATGATCTCTTTTCTTCCCCCATAGGCCCCGACCGGCATGCCGCCGCCGATTACCTTCCCGAGGCAGGTCAAATCCGGGATGATGCCATACAACTCCTGTGCCCCGCCACGAGCGACCCGGAACCCGGTCATGACTTCATCGAAGATCAGAAGAGCCCCGTACTTTTCCGTTTCACCTCTCAATGTCTCGAGAAACCCTTTCTGGGGAGGCACCATTCCCATGTTGCCCGCCACAGGCTCCACGATGATGCAAGCCACCTCCTTTCCGTGCTTCTTCATGACGGCCCGGACCATTTCCCCGTCGTTATAGGGGAGGGAGAGGGTGTGCTGTACGACCGACTCGGGAACACCAGGACTCCCCTTGATATTTAAAGTCGCAACCCCGGAGCCGGCCTCCACGAGAAAACTGTCCGCATGGCCATGGTAGCAGCCGTCGAACTTGATCATCATGTCTCTGCCGGTGAAACCCCGGGCAAGGCGCAAGGCGCTCATGGTCGCCTCAGTGCCGGAATTGACCATCCGGACCATTTCGATGGAGGGAACCATCTCCACCACCCGTCTTGCCAGTTCACTTTCAATTTCCGTTGGCGCGCCAAAGCTGGTTCCCTTCAGGAGAATCGACGATATGGCCGCCATGACCGCGGGATGGCGGTGCCCCACGATCATCGGGCCCCACGACCCCACATAGTCGATATACTCATTGCCATCGACATCAACAATTTTCGATCCCAGGGCATGATCGATCATGAGGGGGGATGCGCCGACCGATTTACAGGCCCGCACAGGGCTGTTGACGCCGCCGGGGATGATTTCGAGCGCGTGTTCAAAAAGGGTCTTCGAATTTTCGGTTTTCATCCGGCACTCCTTTCTTAAATCAATTCTGGGCACATGCACTATAAACAAGGCAAATGGTTGCAAGCTTTTTACAACAGGATCGGATTCGATTGCGAATGGCCGATTCAAAACCTGTTGACAATTAAAATAATCCGTAGAAAAAATACCAAGAACTCAATTAATGTGAAAATTCCAAGAAGGTCAAGGAAGGATTCACGCGCACATAAAAAAAGAAATTTCATGTAACCGCTATGGATGCAGAAAAAAGACAACGGCAACTGGAAAAGCTGATTGAATATATTCTGGGCAGAAATCCCTATGAATTCGGTTTGGTTCCGGACAGAGACGGTTTCGTCAAAATCAAGGAGCTGATCAAAGCCATCAACGAGGAGGAGCATTTTAGGCACATCCGGAGATCCCACATCGATGAGCTGCTGATCACCCTTTCGGACCCCATCGTGGAGATTAAGGACATATTTATCCGCGCGGCGAAACGGGAGGATCTGCCTCCCTGGGTGATTCCGGAGAGGCTCCCGAAAATACTCTATTCGGCTGTCAAGGAGAGCGCTTACCCCCATGTGATCGAGAACGGGCTAAGCCCCTCTTTCAATGACCGGGTGATCCTCTCAAGCGACATGGATTTGATGGTCCGGATCGGAAAGCGCATTGCAAGCGATCCGGTCATCCTTCATGTGAATGTGGAGCAAGCTGAAAAAGAGGGCGTGCTTATCACTCAGTGTGGAGACTCCATTTTTCTTTCAAAAATCATTCCGCCCGACTGTTTTTCCGGTCCGCCTCTCAGCAAGATGAAAAAACCGGTCAAAAGACCCAATGCTCACAAAAAGATAGAACGCCCGGTGCCCGGCGGCGACGTGAACCTCGGAGATGTCGTGCAAGAAAGGCCCGCCATTTCAATCCAGGAAAAAAAGGATCGAGACTCCTGGAAAAATAACAAAAAACGAATTCGTCGACAGAAGGAAAAAAATTGGTTCGTGTAGCGGGATGGTTCCAAAGGGCGGATCAAAAAAAGGCGCTGAAAAAAAATTTGACAACCCGGATGATTGCTGTTACAAGTTCGCATCGTTTTTTCGATGAGGTAAACGGGCCGTTAGCTCAACCGGTAGAGCAACTGACTCTTAATCAGTAGGTCCCCAGTTCGAGCCTGGGACGGCCCACCAAATAAATAAAGGGTTTTAGGCGGTTACAGTCTAAAACCCTTTTTTATTTTTTCGGCGAAATAGGCTCAATGCGGTTACCCTGTTCCTGCATCGCCGTGGAATAATTTCATTGAAAGACATGTCTGTTTCATCTATAGATAAACATTCAACAAAGGGCCAGGTGAGGCGTAGAGATCTTCTCTCTTTGCCGCCTCTGGAGAGTTTAACCGAAACGCTGAAAGGAGCTTAGGCAGACCATGATCACCCATTTTCCCATGAGAAAGATTCAACTTCTTTTAATTGTTTTTTTGTTCATCTGTCTGCCGATTGCAGCAGTGGCGGACGATGTGACCGATTCCATCAACGAGGCGCTTGAGCAGTATAAAAAAGGAGAGTACGCGGGCGCCATGGGGAGCCTGAATTACGCGTCCCAGTTGATTGGCCAAAAAAAAGGCGAAGCCCTTGAGGCCCTTTTGCCCAAAGAGTTGCCGGGATGGACCCCGGAAAAGGCCACCTCCCAGGCGGCGGGAGCGGCCATGTTCGGCGGTGGGATTACCGCAGAGAGAATCTACAGAAAGGATGACCGGGATGTGACCGTGAGCATCATTACCGATTCTCCCATGCTCCAGGGATTGATGGTGATGTTCAACAACCCCATGTTCGCCACCGCCGATGGCGGAAAACTGGAGAAAATCAATGGCCAGAAAGCCATCGTCAAATATGACGCGGAAGGAAAAAATGGTGAGATTCAGATGGTCATCGCTAACCGGTTTCTCGTCAAGGTATCGGGAAACAACGTGGAGCAGCAAGACCTGAAAGAGTATGCCTCGGCCATCGATTTCAACAAGCTTGCAGGCCTTCCCTGACAAGGGGCGACCGGCCGGGCCGGATCATTGTGATGCGTAACAAAAAAACGCCGCTCTCTTTCCGTGGGATGCGGCGTTCTTATTGGGATGCCCCGAAGGAGCGTTCAATCATGAGAGGGGAAGGGTGTTGACTGATTATACGATTATTGGAATGGCCGTGGCCCTTGCCATGGATGCATTCGCCGTGAGCGTCGCTGCTGGCGTCTATCTGAAAAATATCAGCCCCAGGCAGTTTTTCAGGCTCTCCTTTCACTTTGGCCTCTTTCAGGCCATGATGCCGGTCATTGGATGGAGCGCTGGGTTTTCCGTGCGAGCCCTAATCGAGAAAGCGGATCACTGGATCGCCTTTTTTCTTCTTCTGGCCGTTGGGATCAGCATGGTCCGGGAGGCGCTCTATGAAAAAGAGGAAACAGGTCCGGCAAAGGACCCGACCAAGGGGAAAACCTTGGTTATCCTTTCCGTGGCCACAAGCGTTGACGCCCTGGCCGTGGGATTCAGCCTCTCCATCCTCAACGCTTCGATTCTTATGCCCGCCGTCATCATTGGTCTCACGGCCCTTTTTTTCACACTGGCAGGACTCTATCTGGGCAGCAAGGCCGTTGCTATTTCCTGGCTGAAAAAATATGCGGAGATCCTGGGGGCACTGGTTCTCTTCGCCATCGGCATTTCCATACTCGCGGATCACGGCGTATTGCAGGCCCTTTTCATTTGTTCAAGCGTTTGATATGGAGAAATCTTCAACGAGTGGGGAACGCTTATGAATATGACGCCATCTAAGAAAAAACTTCCGGAAAGCCCCGTGATTAACACCCTATCCAAGGGACTTATCATCCTCTCCCCGTTTCATAAGTTTCTAAAAAAAATGGTGAGCGGCAGTTTCCCTCTGATTATCGCGGCGTTTGCGGCCATTTTGTGGGCCAACCTTTCCAATGAGTCATACCACCTATTTCGGGAGGTGCAGCTGGGGGGTGGGATAGGGGCATTTGAAATGAAAAAATCATTGGCCCACTGGATAGATGAGGCCCTCATGGCCCTTTTCTTTTTTTCCGTGGGGCTTGAAATCAAACGGGAGATACTGGTGGGGGAACTCGCTTCTTTCAGAAAAGCCGTTCTTCCGGTGATGGCGGCCGTGGGCGGCATGGTTGTTCCAGCCCTCATCTATACCGCCTTCAATCATGGCCTGCCCTTTTCCAATGGATGGGCCATTCCCATGGCGACCGACATCGCTTTTTCCCTGGCGGTTCTTGCCGTTTTGGGAGATCGCATTCCCGTGAGCGTAAGGATCTTCCTCACCGCCCTTGCCATTGCAGACGACCTGGGAGCAGTCCTCGTGATTGGGCTTTTTTACACCAAGGCCATTTCCGTCAATTATCTCTTTGCGGCGCTTTTTTTTGTGGCGGTTCTTTCGGTTGCCAACCTGCTCTGGGTCCGCTGGACCTTTTTCTATGGGATCGTGGGGCTTCTCCTCTGGTGCGCCATTCTGAAATCGGGGATTCACGCAACCGTGGCTGGCGTAATTGTGGCCCTTTTTATCCCTGCCCGGGGACGATATGAGACCCGGATATTTGTGGAGAAGGTTAAATTGTATTTGAATCGGTTTGAATGCCGCAAGGAGGATAGCGACGACGAAGATAATGCGTGCGGCTATTCCATCCTTCTCAACCGGAACCACCTGGATATGGTCCACAATATTGAACAGGCCTGCCATGAGGTGGAAACACCATTGCAGCGTCTTGAATTTGGCCTCCATGCCTGGGTCTCCTACCTCATTCTGCCCTTTTTCGCCCTGGTAAACGCAGGAGTGGTGCTGAAGAGCGCCTCTTTGTCCGAGGCATTTTCCCATCCGGCGGCCCTTGGAATCATCTTCGGGTTGGTTCTGGGAAAGCCCCTTGGAATTCTGTTGTTCACATGGATTTCCGTGAAGATCCTGAAGATCTCTTTGGACAAGGGGATTCGCTGGTCCCATCTCGCCGGGGCGAGCATGCTGGCGGGTATCGGTTTTACCATGTCTCTTTTTATCGCGGGGCTCTCTTTTGACAGCCCGGAAATCATGGAAATCGTTAAATTGGGGATCATCGCCGGATCGGTCGCAGCCGCAGCCCTGGGCATGGGGTTTCTTGTTTTTGCCATGCGTATGGATGCGGGAAAAACTTTCACCACAAACAGATAACATAAAGGATTTAAAAAATGAGCTCTCCATCTGAGAAAGCCTTTCGCTGCACGGTATGCGGTTATATTCACAGAGGTTCCGAACCCCCGGATTCATGTCCGGTATGCGGCGCTCCTAAAAAGTTTTTTGAACCGTTCCAAGACCCTGCAAAAACAGAGAGCTTGGAACAAGCAAAGAGATGGCGCTGTCTGATCTGTAATCACGAACATCAGGAATCGCTCCCCCCCAAAAAGTGTCCGGTGTGTGGGGCTTCGGAAAAAAAATTCGAACAAATAGCCGATGATGGAAAGAGCGTCGATGACACAGGCGGCGCGACAAGGGTCGTGGTGGTGGGCGGAGGGGTCGCCGGCGTGGCTGCGGTGGAAGCGATCCGGCGGATATCACAAAACGCACAAGTGACGCTCATCTCAAAGGAGCCCCACGTTCCCTAT
>JAGVHJ010000419.1 GCA_020056645.1 Desulfobacterales bacterium | reverse complement strand
GTTGGAAAAAAAATTTTGATCCTCGAAATACCTCATGTATTCCTGCGGGCAAAATTTTTTTCCGCCTTGGATTTGAACCAATTTCCTAAAAACTTGAAGATCGAGTATTACTAAAATATTCACGTTTTTGTTAATTCGACCCACTCTTGTTTTCCAGCTTCAAGAGAGGGGCGCCATTCCACCCATCCCCCGGTCCAGGCATCGGTACTGGATCGCTTCGGAGAGATGCTCCGGCGCGATCTCCGCCCGCCCATCCATATCCGCGATGGTTCGCGAAAGTTTGAGTATCCGGTTATACGCCCTGGCCGAAAGGCCCAGCCGTTCCATGGCGGATATCAGCAGGGACTGACTCGGCGGATCCAATTGACAGAAAAGGGTGATCTGCCGAGTGCTCATTCTTCCATTCGCGACTGTTTTGGACCGGTGAAACCGTTTCAACTGGATCTCCCTCGACGCCGTCACACGCTTTCTAATCTCCTGGGAACTCTCCTCCATGGACCGTTTCATCAGCGTGCTATGGGGTACTGAAGGCACCTCCACATGGATATCGATGCGGTCGAGGAGGGGCCCGGATAATTTTGAGCGATACTTGCTTATCTGAAACGGGGTGCAAACGCACTCCTTGTGGGTATCCAGAAAAAATCCGCAGGGACAGGGATTCATGGCCCCCACCAGCATGAAACTGGAAGGATAGGAGATGGACATCGCCGCCCGGGCGATGGTGACCTGATGATCCTCCAGAGGCTGCCTCAAGGCTTCCAGAACATTTTTCCTGAATTCAGGAAATTCGTCCAGAAAGAGGACCCCGTTGTGGGCCAGACTCACCTCTCCGGGACGGGGCGCATGGCCGCCGCCGATCAGCCCCGCGTCGGATATGGTGTGGTGGGGGGATCGAAATGGACGACGGGTGATCAGCGCCTCACTTTTACCGAGCTTCCCCGATACGGAAAAAATTTTGGTCGTATCCATGGCCTCATCAACGGTCATGGGCGGCATGATACTTGGAATACGCCTCGCCAGCATCGTTTTCCCCGATCCCGGAGGGCCAATCATGAGAATGTTGTGAAATCCGGCCACGGCGATTTCGATGGCCCGTTTCACATGCTCCTGCCCCGCGACGTCGGCGAAATCAAGGGTTTCCGAAACCGTCTGGTTGAACAGCTCCCCAATATCCGTTTTCAGGGGTGTGATGGGGTTCATGCCTCTTAAAAAATCGACCACCTCCGAAAGATGACTTACCGGAAACACCGAAATATCCTGAACAACCGACGCTTCGGCCCCATTCACTGCTGGAACGATGATCCCTGAATAGGCCTTGTTCTTGCATAAAATAGCTGCGGGAAGGGCTCCCCTGACCGGCTTGACAGCGCCATCCAAAGAAAGCTCACCCAAGAGGAGATGGATTTTGAATAAATCGGGCGGAATAACGCCGGTTGCCGCAAGGAGGCCGATGGCGATGGGAAGGTCGAAACCGGTTCCATCCTTTTTAATATCGGCGGGCGCCAGATTGACCGTAATCCGGTCCATGGGAAACGAGTAGCCGGAATTTTTGATCGCCGACTTGACCCGCTCCTTGCTCTCTCTGACCGATGTTTCCGGAAGCCCCACAATGTTGAATACAGGTAGCCCAGGAGCGACATCCACCTCCACATCGATTTTATATGCGTCCACCCCGATAACCGCGCTGCTGAAGAGTTTCGCCAGCAATCTATTCGCTCCTGACCGGCCAGCCGCCGGTCATCGTGTCACGTTGAAGATTTCTACATCTCCAGTTTGAAAAAATCGGCGGACTCACTGACCGCCTCTTTCTTCTGCTCTGGCTCCACGGGTGTCGTGCCTTCCTTATAGACTTCGAACTGATTTTTTTGCGATCCCGAAAACGGAGCGCTCCCCGATGACTGATTCAGTCTTGAAAACACAACGCCCTCCGGAACCTGGAACATCTTCACCGGCGTGTCTTTCAATATCTCCCCCATAAACTCTATCCAGATGGGGCTTGCGGCCCTGCCGCCGGTTTCGCCTTCACCCAGAGAGGCCAACTCGTCAAAGCCGACCCAAGCCCCTGTGGTAATACCGGGAGTGAAACCGATAAACCAGGCGTCATGGAGATTGTTTGTGGTGCCGGTTTTCGCCGCAACGGGCCGGTTCAACACCTTCGCCCTTCTACCGGTCCCCATCTGCACAACGCTTTCCAGGAGGGAGGTCATGATATAGGCGGTGTTTTTTTCAATCACCTTCTCTGAGTGAGTAAGATTCTCCTCAAGGATATTCCCGTCCCTGTCGACGATCTTTGTGACAAAAATAGGCTCAACCCGGTAGCCCATATTATCGAAAACCGCATAGGCCCTCACCATTTCAAGCAACGTCACCACCGAGGATCCTAACGCGATGGATAGGTTACGGTTGATTTCAGAGGTAATGCCCAGTTTCTTCGCATACTTGATCACATAATCGACCCCAATATCCACCAATATTTTAACCGTCACGACGTTCCGGGACTGGGCCAGGGCCTCTCTGAAGGAGACGGGCCCCTTAAACTCATTGTCGTAATTCTGTGGCCTCCAGACAGAGGTCCCGCCACCATCCTCAAATGAGATCGGGGAATCGATAATGGTGGTGGAAGGGGTGTAGCCCCTGTCCAGGGCCGCGGCATAGACGATCGGTTTAAAGGCCGATCCCGGTTGCCGTTTCGCCTGAACGGCCCGGTTGAACTCGCTGTTCTTGTAATCCCTGCCCCCCACCATGGCCTTCACATAGCCGGTTTCCGATTCCATCATGAGCAGCGCCCCTTGAACCCGGGGTTCCTGTTCCAGGGTGAGAATCCAGAGTTTCTCTTCCTCGTTTTTGCTCATCAGCTTCACCAGGACCACATCGTTCACATGGAGAGCCTCTCCCGGTGTTCTGAGAGAACCCGAACCCGCGGGGACCTCCGGATTGGGTTTTCTCGCCCATTTCATTGTATCAAGCTCAATCTTTCCAAGGGCGTTCCCTATTCGGACAAGAGTATATTTTCCCGGATTGTTCACCTCGACCACCACCCCTTCGATGATCCTTCCTTCCGCAAGAGGCGTCTGTTCGATGGACTCCTGAAGGCTCTTTGAGAATGTCTCGACCTCATTGGACCGGATCTTCTTCACAGGCCCCCGGTAGCCCTGACGTTTATCAAGATCTCTCAAGCCATTGACCACCGCCCGAAGGGCGAGGCTCTGCATGTCGACATTGACCGCCGTATAGACTTGAAGACCTTCCTGATACAACATATCGGAGCCATACTTTTTTTCCACATACCGCCGGACATGCTCCGTATAGTACGGCGCCTCTTCAATAAACCAGTTTCTCTTGGTCTTGATGTCGATGGGTGTATTGATGGCCTCGGTCGCCTGCATGTTGGTGATATACTCCTCCTCCTCCATCCGGAGCAGCACGTATATCTGACGCTGCTTGGCTCTTTCCGGATATCTGAAGGGGGAATAGCGGCTGGGCGCCTGGGGAAGTCCCGCCAGCATGGCGCACTCGGCGATATTGAGTTCATGGATGGTTTTACCGAAATAGTTTTCCGCCGCCGCCTCCACGCCATAGGCCCCGTTGCCGAGATAGATCTGGTTCAGATAGAGAAACAAGATCTCGTCCTTGGAAAAAGCCTTGTCGATCCGATAGGCCAAAATGGCCTCTTTGAGCTTCCGCTCATAACTCTTTTCCGGCGTCAGGAAAAACGACTTGGTCACCTGTTGGGTGATGGTGCTGCCGCCCTGGACAACGGCTCCGGCTTCGATATTTTTAAAAAAGGCCCGAAAGATACTCAGCAAATCGATTCCCTCGTGCTGATAAAACCGCGAATCCTCCGCGGAAATAAACGCCTCTATCAACATCTTGGGCATCTCGTTTAAAGGAACGACAATGCGCCTCTCCTTATAAAATTCGGCCACTTTTCCTTGATCGTCCGCATAGACCGAGGTAACGATGGGCGGCCGATAATCCTTGAGTGTGGATATTTTGGGAAGTTCCTGGGTGATATACATATAAAATCCACCGAGTCCCAAAAGGGCGGCGAACGCCGCGAGCATGAAGAGCCAAAAAAAGAACTTCACGATTCCCCACACAACACTCCCTTCTTGTTTTCTGGCCCGTTTTTTTAAAACCTGGGACCTATCTTTTTGTTCCGGCATATGAATAACCTGAAAACCCGTTTAAATTATTTAAAAATTTTATCTATCAAAGATTTAATTTTTAGGCAAGGAACGAAATGGATTCCCATGCAGATTTCCCGGGCCGGATCGTTAACGAGGACAAGGTAAACGAGGACGAGGGCGCCCGAGAAGATAATTGCAAAATAGAGGGTGGCGTCGGATACGATCAAACGGTATTTTGGTATCCAAGCCATCAACTTAAGACTTACATAAATTCTAATTTCTAATTAAATTAATATATTAAATCCTCATAATTTACCCTCCGGGGGCCAGATTTTAAAAATCTGGACAAATGGGGTTTGGTTCCTCGTTACGAGAAGCGACCCCACTCTCTTTTGGGTCGGGACGAGGGTGCGGGACGAGGGTCGGACCAAGAAAACCGTCTGTATTGAAACGAAAAAAGATGTTACGTAAGTAAGGGATATTTTGAACATTAGGATGATGTTTTTTGCCCATGAAAATGAAGTTTTAACTCGATCTTCACGTTTTTAGAAAATTGGGTCAAATCCAAGGTGGAAAAACATTGTGACCGCAGGAATAGCTGGCCTATTTCGAGGATCAAATTTTTTTTCCACCGCTGGAGTTGGAGTACTGGGCTCGTATTATTCTGCCATACAAGATGTTGTCTTTTTAAAAGACTTAAAATTACAATATATTGTTGTTTTTACGGTACTTGGAATGGTGTGAGCCCAGTACCAGGATTTAATATATTAATTTAATTAGAAATTAGAATTTATGTAAGTCTTAAGTTGATGGCTTGGATACCAAAATACCGTTTGATCGTATC
>JAGVHJ010000083.1 GCA_020056645.1 Desulfobacterales bacterium | reverse complement strand
TCGAGGTGAGAATCTCCGTCATATCGGTTGAACTTCCGGCGGAGGCCATCGAATATGCTTCAATATCAAAGACAGCGATGCGCGTCTGGGAGGTTTCCGAAACGCTCTTTGTGGCGCAGCCGTTCATTCCAGCCAAGATAACGCCTATCAACACCACCCCGTGGAGAAGCCGCCCCATATCACTTCACCGGCTGTTTTTCGATGATCGCGTCATCATTTTTCAAGGCTCTCTTTTTCTTGATGATCGCTGCGTAGCTGAAATCGGGTTCGACGCTTGTCACCTTGATTTCCGCCACCTCGGAAGGGAGCGCCTTCAACACCCTGCCCTTATAGGTGACGGGCGCCTTCTCCTCCACCACGCTGAAAAGCGTTCCGAGCACGACACCCTGCTTTTTCCCCACATTGATCATGATCGACCCCTCTTCCGACTGGACGACAAAGCCCCGGACCGGATAAAGATCGATCACCGATTTCAGTATCTCCCGGCTCAGACGATTCAAGTCTTTTTCTAGAGTGTTTTTCTGGCCGAGCTCTTCGCTGATCACCTTGGCGAGCGCCGTGGTCTCCGTATCAACAAACCGAAGATTTAAAAGAACCGAATGGGGCAGATGCAACAGCGACCCGGTACCGATGAGCTTGGCCGCCATAATTTTTCCCAGGGTAAGGGAGGTTTCCGGATCGGAAAGGGCCGACGATCCCAGGTTCAATTCATCCAGGAGCCGTTCCAGCACCATCCGCTCCACCACGCTCACCCGGCCCGAACCGTTCAGCATCTCAGAGAGTTGGGTTAGAAGAACACTCTGGTAGCCGTCCGCTTCGGACAAGCCTCCCTTTTCCTCAAGATCGGCGAAGCTGATGATCAACGGACGGGAGGTCCATTCATCGACCTTTTTGGACCTCTTTTTCTTCTCCTTTTTATAGCGTTCCGCCAGATCTTTTACGAGGGCGTCCACCCGTTTGCGCTTTTCGGTGTCGTTGCTAAGGGCCACGATCTCTTCAGCCTTTTTTGCAAGCACCCGGGTAAACCCATCGGCGGGCTGCAACACCTGGGCGTTTTTATAAAGTTGAAGCGCCCGGCTCCAGTCACCCTCTTTTTCATAAGTGACGCCTTTGTTGGCGGTGGCTTCAATATAATAAGGGTCAAGCTCAATCGCCTGATCATAGAAGCTTCGCGCCCTGCCGTACTCTTTTTCGTTGGCGTAAACCCGTCCCAGCTGATTAAACGCCGACGCCTTCTGGTAAATAGCCCCCTCTTTTTTGCGGGTCGCCTGCTCAAACGCTTTCTTGGCGGCCTCTTTCTTATTCTGGCTGTATAAAATATTACCTTTAATAACGGATGCATAGGCCCGATCAGGCGCCTTTTTCTCAACCTCGTCCAAAAGTTTCATGGCCGTGTCGCTGTTGCCCGCCTTTGCCTGGACCGCCGCAAGCCCTTCTAATCCTGCGGCCCCCTCTTTTCCCTTCTCTTTAGAGAGAGTCGTAAACAGGGCTTCAGCCTCTTGCGCCCGGCCCTCTTCCAGGGCCGCATACCCTTTCACCGCTTTAACCTCCTGATTTTCCGGATTGATCTTCTCCACCGACTGGCTAATGGCGATCGCCATGCCGGTCTCTTTCTGGGAGAGTTTCCGTTCGGCGAGCCTTACGAGCATTTTTTCGGTGGATTTGCCCCCTCCCTGAAAATAATCGATGATCGTGTTTTGGGGGCCGACAATGCAGACCGTGGGAAGAATCATTTTCGCGTCATAGAGATCACTCACTCGCGAGGCCCCATCGACCAATACGGGGAATAGGGGGTTCTGTTTTTCGATAAAAGCGGCGGCCTCTGTTTTTTGGGAAAGGGTGATTCCCCATACGGAGAGGTTCGCCTCTTTGTATTTTTTCGCCAGATCATCGAGCACCATGAGACCATCGACGCTCGACCGGGAGCCTGGATCGAAGAAGTAGAGAATCACCATGGGTCTGTCGGTCATCTTTGCCAGGGAGTATGGCTTCCCAGCCATGTCGGTGAGTGAAAAGGCAGGAGCCGTCTCTCCGGGAGCAGGAGCGGCGAACACTCCGTGAACCGGGAGAAAAATAGTCAGTAGAATAAGAACCATAATACGTATAAACATTGAAGGGCTCTCCTCATTCATCATTACTGTTATCGGAGGACTACATTGAGTGGATTGTTTATAGCATGGCTCTAAAAGCGGGAAAAGATTATTTTGGTAATCTTTTCCCGCAGCCCCCCATGGCGAAACAGATAGCGTCTGTTATTCGAAGGCCAACAAGATCAAAAAAAGGTAACTATTCAGCAGCTATTCATCAAGATGGCGAAAAGCCCGTTTTATTCGCTTATTTTAAGGCATGGGGTCTGGGTTCAACTCAAGACGTAAAATCGTATCCACCGGATCGACCTGAGCTTCTTCCAGGCGAATCCGGACTATCCCCTCTTCCCGCTCCACGTCCAGAGTGTGGTGGCGCGGCTCAAGAAAAACAGTTTGTATCTGACCCCATTGGGTCTCGCTGATTGCCACGGTCGATACCCTCTCTTCCCCCTCCCGCTTGATGATGTGAATGAGCACGTCCTCTCCCGATTGAGAGGCGATCGCGCCGTAACCTTCTGGAAGTTCCTTGATACCCGGAGCCGAATTACCGTCATACTTCAATGGCGTGCTTTCATTAAAAAGGATCTTCCTGGGCTTGTACCACTCTCCGACCAGTTCTATCTGCCGAACGTGATCATCGAAGACACGACCCGACAGGTCCATATTGGCTTGTATGTTGCTCCGGCCTCCGCAGGCCATGACCACCGCAACAATTCTCAAGAGATGATAGGGATCGGGCCGGATGGAGGTGTCCTGCCAAAAGATACCCACCGGAGAAATCGTCTCCCAGGGATGGTCAAATTCTCTCCGAAACCGGTTCGCCTTGTCCCATCCGTTTGTGCCGTTAAAGGTGAGGTAGAAAATAGGAGCCGCAATCGCTTCGAGCCATTCGGAACTCACAATCCCTTCAACGTTGGGCTCAGGGTCGCCCAGGGTATGAATCTCATCGATGGTGTAATCGAGCAGCGCATAGGATGATTTGTACTGGCTGCTCATGTTGAACCCGATGGCGATCTCGGGATAGGTGTTCTTGAAAAAATCGATGGTCTCCCTTACGGTTTTATCCTGGCAAGGATTTGCGGTATACCAGTCCAGCCAGATGCCGTCCGGATGATATTGTTCCGCGAGCTCCCGATATTGGCCTTTTAGATAATCGATGTATTCCGGATGCTGGATAAAAGACAACGTGGACCATGGAAAGGGTTGGATCGTGTCAAACTGGGGGTTATGATCAAAAATGCTTGAATAATAGAAAAAGAAGGGAATCTCCGCTTCTCTGGAAAGGGTGGCGAATCGCGCCAGGTAATCCTCTGGGCTCTTCCAGTTCGTCAACTGGGTATTAAAATAACAGATGCCGTCGTGCCACTTGGCGTAAAGCATGTGATAATCGGCGCCCGCGCTTCTGCTCAGCGCAACAAATTGTTCGATGTCGCAAAAGGGGCCCTGAAAATCGAGACTCCCTGCTTCGTCCATGAGGCTTTTATTGTATGTTTTGTAATTTCTGTCCCATGTCCAGCCAGGCCGGTATTCCACCGAGTAGCTCACCCCCAGTCCAGGCCTCTTGAGCCACGCCTTTCCCTCGTTTACAACCGTTTCATCCGTATCGCAGGATAGCGCGCACAAAGCCAATGAAACGACGAGGAATAAAACCACTTTTTTTCTGAAAATCTTTTCCATTCAAACGCTCTCCTTTTTTTCATTACCAGACGACAAGCTCCGCGCTCCTCTTAATATCTCTCGATGAAGCACCGACTGAGATCCGGTATTTGATTTGTTCCGTCTTCCAACCTTTTGAGGTCACATCATAGTAGGCCAAATCCTTCGCCTTCAATTGCATGGAAACGCTCTTTGTTTCCAAAGGCTCCAGATGGACCCTGGAGAATCCCTTCAAATCCTTAACCGCCCTATCCACGAGAGACCCGTCGTATCCCACATAAAGCTGAACGATTTCATCGCCAGACCGATCCCCTTCGTTTGTAATATCGACGGAAACCGTAACCTCCCCCTCTCTGGAGATCTGCTCGTCGGACAACACCAAATTCCCGTATTTAAATGAGGTGTAACTCAGGCCAAATCCGAAAGGGAATTGGGGATCGAGCAGTTGTTTATCGAAGTACCGGTATCCATGATAGTAGGAGTAGACCACGCTCTTCTCTTTATTGCCGAAGGAAAAGAGTTGATCGCCCCTCTTGGGCCAGGAAATTGGCAGTTTGGCGCTGGGATTGACGTCACCGAACAGGATATCCGCGATGGCGGCACCGCCTTCCATTCCCGGATACCAGGCCATCAGAATGGCGTCGGCGTAATCAATCCAGCCTTCCATGGTGACGGCGCTTCCCGCTTCAAGAATGACGATGCATTTTTTGCTCACACTCGCCGCCTTCCGGATGATTTCCTCCTGGGCTGGCGGCAGGTTGAGATCGTCCCTGTCACCTCCGTAAAGCGCCGGGATATCGGCTATCAGCTCCCCCTCTTCGCGGCCCGTCAAAGAGGCGACGACGATGGTGACATCCGCTTTTGAGGCGGCGGCCATCATTTCCTCCGCGTCCTCGCCGTCATTAAATAGGATCTCGACCGAGCCATTAACGCGGCGGAGAATACCATCGAGCGGGGAGATTGTATAAGAGGGGGTAACGACGCTGCTCGTGGTATAAGGAAAGCCATCTCCCAGCATGGCCCTATTCGCGTATTTCCCGATCACGGCGATCGAATGGATGGACGCTTCCTCAAGGGGAAGCGCGCGGCCCTCGTTTTTCAGAAGAACGATGCTCTTCCGGGCCGCCTCCCTGGCAAGATCCGTGTGCGCCTTACACTCGATGATGCTCGGATCGGGCTGAATCCAGTCATCGAAGAGACCGAATCTGAATTTCTGTCTCACAATCCTTCTGACAGCGTCATCGATATAATCCATGGAAATTTTTTCATGGTTCACGGCATTTTTTAGAAACGGTCCATAATAGATTTCCAGGGGCATTT